>JAEMRL010000106.1 GCA_016463385.1 Thermoleophilia bacterium | reverse complement strand
CTAGAAGAGCTGGTTCTCCCCGGCGAAGATCGCGCTGACCGACTCGTCGCAGAAGACGTTGTGCACCGAGTCGGCGAGGATGCGATCGACCGACAGCACGCGGAAGAGGTCGGAGCCGATCGCCGTCTCGGGCAGGGGCACCGTGTCGGTGATGACGACCTGCTCGATCACCGACGCCCGCAGCCGCTCGACCGCGCTGCCCGACAGGAGCCCGTGCGTCGCAGCCGCGAAGACGCGCGTGGCGCCCGCGTCCTTGACGACCTTGGCGCCGGCGCAGAGGGTGCCGGCGGTGTCGATCATGTCGTCGATCAGCACGGCCGCGCGGCCCTCGACGTCACCGATCAGGAAGGTGATCTCGGCCTCGTTGTGGTCGGGGCGCTGCTTGGTGAGCACGGCGAGGGTGGCGCCGAGGCGCTCGGCGAAGTGGTTGGCGAGCTTCGCGCGGCCGGCGTCGGGCGACACCACGACCAGCGGCTCGGCGAGGTCGCCCTTGTAGACGCGCTCCTTGAAGTCGTCCACGAACATCGGCAGCGCCGTCATGTGGTCCACCGGCACTCCGAAGAAGCCCTGCACCTGGCCGGCGTGCAGGTCCATCGTGAGCACGCGGTCCACGCCGGAGGCGTCGAGCAGGTCGGCGATCAGGCGGGCGGTGATGGGCTCGCGGGGGGCCGACTTCTTGTCCTGGCGCGAGTAGCCGTACCAGGGGATGACCGCCGTGATCCGGTGCGCCGAGGCGAGCTTGGCCGCGTTGATCATGATCAGCAGTTCCATGAGGCTGTCGTTCACCGGCCGGCAGGTGGACTGCACCAGGAAGACGTCGGCGCCGCGCACGCTCTCCTCGAAGCGCACGTAGATCTCGCCGTTGGCGAACGTCCTCAGGTCGACCCCGCCCAGATCGATGCCGAGGCGCGTGGCGATGCGCTGGCCGAGCTCCTGGCTCGAGCGCCCCGCGAACACCATCAGCCGCTTGGAGTCGTCCCTGTCGATGCTGGTGCTCACGCGCCGCCCCCCTTCGCCTCTTCCGCGGCCTGCGCCGCGCGCGCGACCGCCTTCGCCGTGAACCCCTCGACCACCGACTGCCGCGCGCGGGCGATGCCGAGCGCGCCGTCGGGGACATCGTCGGTGATGATCGAGCCCGCCCCGGTCATGGCGTCGTCGCCGACGCTCACCGGCGCCACGAACACGCAGTCCGAGCCGGTCTTGACCCGCGCCCCGATGCGGGTCGAGTGCTTGCGGAAGCCGTCGTAGTTGGCCGTGATGTTCCCGGCCCCGATGTTGGTCTGCTCCCCCACCGTCGCATCACCGACGTAGGAGAGATGGGGCACCTTGGCGCCCGCGCCGAGCACGGTGTTCTTCAGCTCGACGTAGGTGCCGACGCGCGCGCCGCGCTCCAGGCGGCTGCCGGGGCGCAGATAGGCGAAGGGGCCGGCCTGGGCCCCCTCGGCCAGGTCCGCCCCGATCAGGTGCGCGCTCACCACCGAGCAGCGGTCGCCGATCACGCTGTCGGTGACGACGACGTCGGGCCCGATGGCGCAGCCCTCGCCGATCCGGGTCGATCCGCGCAGGTGGGTGCCGGGCCATAGGACGGTGTCGCGGCCGACGCTCACCCCGGCCTCGACGTAGACGGCCGACGGGTCGGGCATCGTCACCCCGCCCCGCATCAGCTCCTCGCGCAGCCTCACCTGCAGCGCCGCCTCGCAGGCGGCCAGGTCCACGCGGTCGTTGACGCCCGCCGCGGCCTCGGGGTCGGCGGCGACCAGGGCGGCGACCGCACCGTCGATCCGCTCGACGGCGTCGGTCAGGTAGACCTCGCCCTGGGCGTTCGAGGAGTCGAGCCGCTCCAGCACGTCGGCGAGCGCGGCCCGGTCGAAGACGTACAGGCCGGCGTTGTACTCGCCGATCGCGAGCTCCTCGGGCGCGGCGTCGCGGGCCTCGACCACGCGGGCCACCCGCCCGTCGGGGGCGCGGACGACGCGGCCGTAGGCGCCGGCGTCGTCCACGACGGCCGTCAGCATCGTCGCCCCGCGGGGCTCCGAGGTGTGCTCGGCCACCAGCCGCGCGACCAGCTCGGCGGGCAGCAGCGGGGTGTCGCCACAGGCGACGATGACCGTGTCGCAGGCGGCGTCGAGCTGCGCGAGCCCGACCTGCGTCGCGTGCCCCGTGCCGAGCTGCTCGTGCTGAACCGCGATCCCGACCCCGTCGGGCAGCAGCCCGCGCACGGTCTCGGCGCCGTGCCCGACCACCACGACGGTGCTCTCCACGCCGGCGCCCGCGAGCGCGTCGAGGACCCACTGCACCATGGGCCGGCCGGCGAGGGTGTGGACGACCTTCGGGAGGGCGGATCTCATCCTGGTCCCCTGGCCTGCGGCGAGGACGACGGCGCCGATGCTCATGGGGTTGTCGAGTCCGTCCCGGGCTGGAGGGGAGAGGTTCTGCCTGGTTGGGGCGGGAGGATTCGAACCCCCGATCGCGGGACCAAAACCCGCTGCCTTACCTCTTGGCTACGCCCCAGCACGAGAGCCCTCCATGGCCGGGCGAGTATAGACGCCCGGCTCGGCCCTCCCGTCACCGGGACGCCGCCCGTCACGACTCGAGCACGACCACATCGACGACCATGGCCCGGTCCTCGTCGGTGGTCTCGCCGTTCTCGACGTTGATCATCTCGATCACCTCGGTGCGGCAGTCGACACGCACCCGCATGCCCTCCTCGATGACGCCGTCCTTCAGCCTCACGGCCAGATCGCCGCGGATCTCGAAGGTGTTGATGCGCATCGGCTCGTCGGTGTCGAGGCTCATCAGGAGCACGTCGCCGTGGTAGGGATCGACGTCCTGCCACAGGAGGCTGATCTCGCCCGTGATGGACTCCTCGCTCACGAGGGGCGAGTCTAACGGCGATGCCCGCCGACCCCCAGGCACCGCCCGCGCCCAGCTACCTGCTGGTGGCGCCACCGGACCTCCTGCACGACATCGCCCTCGACTTCATCGACGTGGGCTGGGAGGTGTCGGTGGCCGGATGGCGCGCGGTGGTGTCGGCCCCGCCGGCCGACGCGGCCGCGCCGGCGCCGGAGTGGCCGACCGAGGTGACCCTGAGCGCCGTGCGGCACGAGGGTCACGCGGCCGCCTGCGCCGAGCACATGGCCGGCATGTGACGCCGTGAGGGCCGGCGGCGGATGACCACCGAGACGGCGGGTCGTACCCGGTGACGAGGCGGGGGTGGAACGTGACGCGACGCATGGTGGTGGCCGGCGGGCTGTCGGCGCTGGTGCTCGGCGGCGGCTGGGCGGTCGCGGTCGCCGGGACCGGAGGCCCGCCTCCCTCCGCGGGGCCGCCGCCCACCACGACGGAGGCGGCGATGTCGTCTGACGCGGTCGCCGCCCGCAAGCCGGCGCCGCGCCTGGTGCGGTTCCGCTCCTGCCGCGCCCTCGCCGCCCACGCCCGGGCGCGGACGATGGCGTCGGTGGGCGCGTACGGGATCGGCGGCGACCTCATGCGCACCGCCGCGCCGGTCGCCGAGGGCGACGTGGCCGCCGGCGCCGCCCCCGCGCTCGCCGCCCCCCTCGAGGGCGTGGACTTCTCCGGCACCAACGTGCAGGAGGCCGGCGTCGACGAGCCCGACGCGGTCAAGACCGACGGGCGCACGATCTTCAGCGTCGGCGGAGGACGGCTGCAGGCCGTCGACATCACCGGGGCGGCGCCCCGGGCCCTGCCGGGCCTCGACATCGCGGGCGTGCAGCCGTCGGGCCTCCTGCTGGCGGGCGACCGGCTGCTGGTGCTGGGCACCGCCGCCGGCCCGGTCACCGGGCCGGTGCCCATCGAGGGCGACCTCGCCCGGACGACGATCGCGGGACCCGGCGCCTGGAACCCGTCCACGGTGATCGTTCAGCTGGACGTGTCCGATCCCGCCGTCCCGCGGGTGCTCGCGCGGATGAAGGTCGACGGGTCGCTGGTCAGCGCACGCCGCACCGGGAGCACCGTGAGGGTCGTGCTGACGACCTCGACGGCCCGCATCCCCCTCGTGTCACCGGCCGGATCCGGCCGGGCCGAGCTTCGCGCCGCCACCCGGGCCAACCGGCGCGCCGTCGCGCGCGCCGGAGCCTCCGCGTGGCTGCCGCGCCTGACCCTCCACGACGCGACCACCGGCACGACGCGCCGGCGCCCCGCCGTTCCGTGCACCTCTGTGGCCCGGCCGACCGAGTTCGCCGGCACCGGGATGATCGACGTGCTCACACTCGGGCTCGACGGCCCCCTGTCGCTGCTCGACTCGGACGCCGTGATGAGCGACGGCGACCTCGTCTACGCGTCGCCGGCGGCGATGTACGTGGCCACCTCGCGCTGGTCCGAGCCGGTCGCCACGAACGGACCGCCGCCGCGGGGCCGCACCCTGATCCACAAGCTCGACACCTCCGACCCGGCACGCACCACCTACCGCGGCAGCGGCGCGGTGCGCGGCTACCTGCTCAACCAGTTCTCGATGTCCGAGCACGACGGGAACCTGCGGACAGCGAGCACCGAGGAGCCCGCGTGGTGGTCGCCGCCGGAGGGCGCCGGGAGCTCCGAGAGCCTCGTGACGGTGCTCGGCGAGCGCGAGGGCCGGCTCGTCCGGCTCGGGCAGGTCGACGGCCTCGGCCGCGGCGAGCGCATCTACGCGGTCCGCTTCATGGGGACGCGCGCCTACGTGGTGACCTTCCGCCAGACCGATCCGCTCTACGCGCTCGACCTCTCCGATCCGGCGCGCCCGGTGCTGCGGGGAGAGCTGAAGATCCCGGGCTTCTCCTCCTACCTGCACCCGATCGACGACACGACCCTGATCGGGGTCGGCCAGGCCGCCGATGCGCAGGGCCGCACGCAGGGGACCCAGGTGTCGCTGTTCGACGTCTCCGACATCTCGGCGCCGCGGCGCATCGCCCAGCGCGCGCTCGACGGCGACTGGTCGGAGGCCGAGTCGGACCACCACGCCTTCACCTGGTGGGCCCCCACGCGGACCCTGGTGCTGCCGGTGCAGTCGTACGGCCGCGACGGGCTGCCGGCGTTCCTCGGGGCCGTCGGGCTCACGGTCGCCCGCGACACGGGCATCACCCCGATCGCCCGCGTGCGGCACCCCGACCCGGCCGACGTCTGGTCGCCGGTGCGGCGCTCGATCGTCGCCGGCGACGCGCTCTACACCGTCTCGGACACCGGGGTGATGGGCAGCGCGCTCGCCACCCTCGAGCCCCGGGGCTGGGCCCGCTTCCCCTGAGCCCCGTGCTCAGGCCGCCCCGGGGCTCCGGGGCGGCCTGAGGCGGTGGCGCATGGCGGCCCACGCGCCGAGCACGGCGGGGGCCAGCGCGAGGGCGGCGATGTCGAAGAACACGTATCCACTGGCGGCGCCGCTCGGCGGGTTGCCGTCGGGGATGCCCGTGCCCGGCACCTCGGCCGCCCACTCCCAGGTCCCGATCCAGGTCCCGTAGATCTCGAGGTAGGCGACGGCGAAGAAGACGCCGGCATAGACCGCCGGCGCCCGGCCCTTGATCAGGAAGATGACCAGGACCGTCGCCCCGATCGCCCCGGCGACGTCCCGCCGCTCGAGGACGGTGAGCCCGAGCAGGGCCCATCCCGAGACCCCCGCGATCGCGGCGATCACGAGCGCCCTGCCGCGCGTCCTCAGCCAGGGGATCTGGCTGATGCGCAGGCCGGTCAGGTACACGAGGCCGTGACCGGGCGGCACGAAGAGCGGGAGGTTGCCGAGCCGGTAGACGTACACGCCCCAGATCACCGAGCCGATGATCTCCGCGCACGTCGCGACGACCACCACGATCGAGGTCTGGGCCCGCTCCATCGGCGTCAGATAGATGAACGCGATGCCCAGGAAGCCCCAGGTGCAGAGGGCGAGCACGAGCTGCCCTCGCAGATCGACCTGGCTGTCGAGCGCGAGCCCCGCCGTCGTGATCGACAGGGTCGCCAGGCAGAACAGGACCGGCGTCCTGACCACCCTCTCCACGATGCCCATCGCCGGCGTCTGCGGGGAGAGGGCGAGCGATCCTGCTGTGGACACCCGACCAGGGTAGCGGGTAGGTTGGCGCCGCTTCATGGGTTGGTCGCGAGGGAAGCCGGTGTGAATCCGGCACGGTCGCGCCACTGTGACCCGGGAGCGGCACCCGCACGACGCCAAGTGGGCCACTGGGAGCGATCCTGGGAAGGCCGCGGGGGCCGCGTCCGTACCGGGGAGTCAGGAGACCTGCCTCCAACCCCTTCCTGACAACGCCCTCCGCGAGACGAGGAGCTTCAGTGGACACCACCCTCCGGGTCACCCTGGCCGCGACCTGCGCTGCCGGCCTGATGGCCGCACCGCTCGCGACCGCCCTCGACACCACGATCCGCGTCGAGGGGAGCACGGCCAACCTGATCCCCGAGAGCGCCATCCCGATCGAGGGGACCGGCACGGCCACCGTCTTCGACTCGGCCTTCGCCCCGGTCGACGTGAGTCGTTCCTCCGCCTTCTGGCAGCTCTACCGCGCCACCTCGAGCACGGGGCTCGGCCTCGGCTTCGAGTACTTCCCGGCCTTCTCCGCGGTCCTCGTGCAGCGGATCGGCACCGACGCGAACGCCGGCACCTCGGGCTGGCAGTACCGCGTCAACCGCACCGCCCCGGCCGTCGGGGCGGGCGACCGGACCCTCGCCCAGGGCGACCGCGTGCTCTGGTACTACGGCGGCGCCGACGGGGCCCGCGAGCTCGACCTGACCGCCTCGTCGGACCGCGTCACCGCGGGCTCCGGCTTCACGGTGACGGTGACCAGCTACGACGAGACCGGCGCGGCCGCACCGGCCGCGGGCGCCACGGTCCGGTACGGCGGCGCGCAGGCGACCGCCGACGCGGCCGGGCAGGCGGCCTTCGTCGCCCAGGGCTCCGGCACCCAGCCCGTCACCGCCACGCGCGCGGGCGACATCCGAAGCCCCGCGCGGTCGGTGTGCTCGTTCGCGGGCGACCCGACGGTCTGCAACCTGCCCGCCGCGCCGGCGGCCGGGGCGGCGGGCGCGGCGGGGGCCGACACGGTCGCGCCCGGCAGCAGGATCGCCTTCCCGCGCATCGGCGCGCGCCTGGCCTCGGTGCGGGCCATCCGCGGGGTCGCCGGCCCCGACCGGTCGGACGTCGCGACGGTCCAGGTGGCCCTGGCCCGGCGCGTGGGCACCCAGTGCCGCTTCCGCACCCGCTCGGGATCGTTCACCGCGCCGCGCAGCTGCACCGCGCGAGCGTGGGTGACGACGCGCTCGGTGGGCGGCAACTGGTCGCTCGCTCTCGGCCGCACGGGCCTTGCCCCCGGTCTCTGGCGCGTCTGGAGCCGCGCGACC
>JAEMRL010000485.1 GCA_016463385.1 Thermoleophilia bacterium | reverse complement strand
CGTGATGGCGTCCCGGGGCTAGACCCGGTCGCCGTCGGCCTGCGGGAGCCGGGGCGGGTCGAGGTCGGGGAAGGCCGCGGCGACCCGCCCGACGGCCTCCTGTGAGAACTCCCGGACACGCCGCTTCACCTCGGCGGCGGGCGCGCCCTCCAGCACGGCCTCCGCCATCACGCGGTGGCGCTCGTGCATCACGGCGACGAGCATCATCGCCATGGCGCGGATCCGGACGTCCTCCGGGGCCATCCCGAGCTCGTCCGAGAGCGTGGCGACCAGGGTGTCGGCGAGGCGCTCCTGCACCAGCAGGTGGCGCGCCCGCAGCGCGGTCGATTCGTGCCAGGTGGTCAGGAAGGCGCGGAAGCCCTCCCGCCGCCGCGCGTCGTCGAGGACCTCCCAGCCCTCACCGCCGCTCGGGACCCGGTGATCCACCAGTAGGGCGAGGAGACCGTCCGTGATGGTGGCGCCGGCAGGGCGGTCGGTGATCGCGGCCACCGTCGCCTCGCGGGCCTCGGCCTCGCGGTCGAGGAAGAGCTCCTCCTTCGATCCGAAGTAGTTGAAGATCGTCTTGATCGAGACGCCGGCCGCCTCGGCCACCTCGGCCATCGTCACCGCGTCGAAGCCGCGCTCCAGGAACAGCGCGGTCGCCGCGTCGGAGATCGCGCGGCGGCGCTCCTGCTTCTGGCGCTCGCGCAGGCCGGGGGGGAGTGGGGGGATCACGGGCACGACCCGATGTTACGCCAAGATTTACCGCCAGCGTATTTTTACATCGGTTGTATCTTTCTCGGCGCCGTGCAAGTGTGGGGCGATGACAACACACTCCTCAGCAGCGATCGAGGTCCACGACCTCGTCAAGCGATACGGCGACAAGGCGGCCCTCGATGGCGTCTCGTTCGACGTGCCGCGCGGCACCGTCTGCGGCCTGCTCGGGCCGAACGGCGCCGGCAAGACCACGGCGGTCCGCATCCTGACCACGCTCACCGAGGCCGACGCGGGCGTCGCGAGCGTCGCCGGCATCGACGTCGCCGCCGACCCGGCCGGGGTACGGCGGCGGATCGGCCTCGCGGCACAGGACGCCACGGTCGACGGCCTCCTCACGGGGCGCGAGAACCTCACGATGATCGGCGAGCTCCACCATCTCGGGCGGCGCACCTCCCAGGCCCGCGCCGACGAGCTGCTCGCCCAGTTCGACCTGGTCGACGCCGGCGGGCGCCTGGCCAAGACCTACTCGGGCGGCATGCGCCGGCGGCTCGACCTCGCCGCCACCCTGGTCGCCCGGCCGGAGATCCTCTTCCTCGACGAGCCGACCACCGGGCTCGACCCGCGGGCCCGCAACGAGCTCTGGGACGTCCTCGAGACGCTGGTGGGCGACGGGGCCACGATCCTCCTCACCACGCAGTACCTGGAGGAGGCCGACCGGCTGGCCGACGACATCGTCGTCGTCGACCGCGGCCGGGTGATCGCCCGGGGCGACGCGCGCGGGCTGAAGCGCCAGGTGGGCGGCGCGCAGGCGTTCGTGACCGTCGTCGACCCGGCCCGCCTGGGGGCGGTCGCCGACATGATGGCGCGCATCACCGGTGCCGAGCCCGGCATCGACCCCGAGGGGCGCTCGGTGACGGTGCCCACCGAGGGCGGCCCGCGGGTGATCTCGCAGCTCGCCGACGCCCTCGCCGACGAGGACGTGGAGGTCGAGGACATCGGCCTGCGCCAGCCGTCGCTCGACGACGTGTTCCTGACCCTGACCGGCGAGCACATCGCCGACGACGCGCCCGTGGAGGTGCCGTGATGACCACGACCACCGTCGCAGCGCCCGTGGTGGTGCCCCCTGTCGCCGAGCGGCGGGGCAACTTCCTGGCCGACTCCTGGGT
>JAEMRL010000105.1 GCA_016463385.1 Thermoleophilia bacterium | reverse complement strand
GCCGGGTGCGCTGCGCGAGGGCGGCGATGCGCCCGAACCGCGTCTCCATCCCGGTCGCGGCGACTCGGGCCGTGGCCGTCCCCGCGGTGACGAAGGTCCCGGCCAGGACCCGGCCCTCGGGCTCCACCGCGTGCGACTCCCCGGTGAGGGCCGACTCGTCCACGCGCAGGTCGGCAGACGACACGATGTCCGCGTCCGCCGGCACCCGGTCTCCGGCCGCGAGCACCAGCAGGTCCCCCGGCACCACCTCCTCGCCGTCGATGTCCACGACCACCCCGTCGCGCCGCACGCGCACCCTGACCGGCAGCATCCGGCGCAGCGCCGTCACCGCCTGCTCGGCCCGGTGCTCCTGCACGAAGGCGAAGACGGCGTTCACGACGATCACCGTCGCGATCGCCGCCGTGAGGGCGGGCAGCCCGGCCAGCAGCGCGAGCCCCGCCCCGGCCCACAGCAGCAGCGCGAACAGCTGCACGAAGTTCGCGAGGAACTCGCGGACCGGCGAGGCGCCCGCCGTCTCGGCGATGGCGTTCCGCCCCGACGACGCCAGCCGTCGCCCAGCCTCCTCGCTGGAGAGCCCGTCCGCGCGTGGTTCAGGGAAGGTGCGCATGTCCTCGACCGACGCTACGCCGGGTCGTGGGCGACCGCGTCCGTAGCGGCCCGCGGCGTGATCCGTGGACGCATGCACTCCACCCCGGGCACTCCGGTCCCTACCATCACGGGTGATGAGCGACGCGCACCCACAGGAGCCGGTCGGGCTGATCGTGGTCGACCACGGCTCGCGGCGCACCGAGAGCAACGAGATGCTCGAGGTGATGGCCGGGATGGTCGCCGAGGTCGTGCCGTACCCGATCGTCGAGGCCGCCCACATGGAGCTGGCCGAGCCGTCGATCGCGACCGCCTTCGACGCCTGCGTCGCCCGCGGTGCCCGCACCGTCGTGGTGTCCCCCTACTTCCTCCTCCCCGGCAAGCACTGGCGCCAGGACATCCCGGCCCTCGTGGAGGAGGCCGCGGCGCGCCACCCGGGTGTCGAGTACCTGGTCGTCGCGCCCTTCGGGCTCCACCCGCTGATGGCGCAGGTCGTCCACGCGCGCGTCGAGCACTGCCTCGCCCACATCCGTGGCGAGGTCGCCGAGTGCGAGGCGTGCGCCGGCACCGGCACCTGCCGCATGGTCACGAGCGCGGGAGCGCCGGCGCCCACCGCCTGAGCCCGGCCTCCGGGCCGCGCCGAGGAAACCCACCGCCTCCTCACAGCTGATCCCCAGGCGGGGATGGTCTGGTGTCTCTCGACACCAGACCGGGGAGGCCGTCGACGATGTTCCACCTGAGCTACATGCTCGCCGAGTTGCGCAGGCGCCGGGGGCGCACGATCCTGACCGCGCTCGGCCTGGCGGTCGGCGTCGCCCTCGTGGTGACGGTCAACGCCGTCTCGAGCGGTCTCGACGACGCCCAGCAACAGGTGCTCGCCCCGCTCACGGGCGTCGGCACGGACATGACCGTCACACGACCGCTGGCGATCGGTGACGACGACGGCGGCGTCGAGGACCTCACCGAGGCCGAGCGGCAGCGGCTGCGCGAGCAGGCGGGCCCCGGTCCCGGTCTCAACCTCCGCGACCTGGAGCCCGGCACGGAGTTCAGCACCGACACGTTCTCGGCCACGCGGGAGCTCACCTTCGACGCCTCCCAGACCGCCGACATCGCGGCGATCGACGGAGTCGAGGCGGCCGCCGGGTCGCTGACCCTCAGCGCGAACCACGTCTCGGGCACCGTTCCCGAGATCGACATCACCCAGGGCGGCGGCCCGGGCGGCGCGCCCCCGCAGGGCGCGTTCGGCGACAGCGACATCACCTTCGAGTCGCGCTCGGTGACCGGGGTCGACCAGACGCTCCCCGACATCGCCGCCGTCACGCCGTCCCAGATCACCGATGGCGACTACTTCAGCGCCACCGGGTCGCCGCGTCAGGCCATCGTCTCCACCGCGTACGCCGGAACCGAGGACGTCGCGGTGGGCGACACCATCAGCCTGGGCGGCACGGAGTTCCGCGTGATCGGCATCGCCTCGTCGCCGATCGGCGGCACGGCGTCCGACGTCTACGTGAAGCTCGCCACGCTCCAGTCGGTCGCCGACTTCGCGGGCCAGATCAATGCCGTCCGGGTGCGGGCCACCTCGGGCGACGTCGTCCCGGCCGTCGCCTCCTCGATCTCCGCCGGCTTCGACGGCGCGCAGGTCACGACCGCGGCCGATCTGGCCGAGCGCGTCGGGGGCTCGCTCGAGGACACGCGCGAGCTCTCGTCCACCCTCGGGACCGTGCTCGTGATCGTCGGCCTCGTGGCCGCGGTCCTGATCGCGTCCCTGCTGACCCTGGCCTCGGTGTCGAAGAGGGTCCGCGAGCTCGGGACGCTGAAGGCGCTCGGGTGGTCGCGCGGCGCGGTCGTCCGTCAGATCTCCGGCGAGTCGCTCATCCAGGGTCTGCTGGGGGGCATCGCGGGCGCCGTCGTCGGCGTGCTCGCGTCCCTCGCCATCAACGCCAGCGGGTGGACTCTCGAGGCGAGCGTCGCCGACACCACCACCGCCGCGGCCCAGTCCGCGGCGGCCCCCGGTGGTGCTCCCGGCGGCCCGTTCGGACTCGGCCAGGCCGCGGTCACCACCGGCTCGGAGATCGTGGAGATCTCCACCACGCCGTCCCTGTCATTGATCCTGCTCGCAATCGGCCTCGCGGTACTGGGAGGCCTGATCGCCGGTGCCGCCGGGAGCCTGCGCGCCGCGCGCCTCCGTCCTGCGGCCGCGCTCCGGACCGTCGAATGAGCACCCACCGCCCCGTCATCACGCCGAAGGAGGACCACGGCCCCATGCAGACCGGCACCGGCTCGGCCCCTGTCCCTGTCCCCGCAACCGGCGATCTGTCGGTCCCCACCTACGACCTGACCGGGGTCTCGAAGGTCTACGGCTCCGGCGCCACGGGAGTCGAGGCGCTCAGCGACATCGACCTCCGGGTGGAGCAGCGCGACTTCCTGGCGATCGTCGGCGCGAGCGGGTCGGGGAAGACCACTCTGCTGCAGTTGCTCGGCGCCCTCGACCGGCCGAGCGCGGGCACCGTGCGATGCAACGGCCGCGACATCCAGTCGATGGGAGAGGGCGAGCTGTCGCGGCTGCGGCGCGACGTGATCGGCTTCGTGTTCCAGCAGTTCAACCTGATTCCGACCCTCACGGCGCGCCAGAACGTCGAGCTGGTCGCGGCCTCCACCGAGATGCCCGCCGCCGCGCGGGCGGCCCGGGCGGCCGAGCTGCTCGACTCGGTGGGGCTCGCGGCCCGGGAGGGTCACCTGCCCTCCCAGCTCTCGGGCGGCGAGCAGCAGCGTGTCGCGATCGCGCGCGCCCTGATGAACCGACCGCGCGTGATCCTGGCCGACGAGCCGACCGGCAACCTCGACTCGGCCACGGGGGCCGAGATCCTCGCCCTGCTGCAGCGCGTGGCCGCCGACAACCACCAGACCCTGGTGCTCATCACCCACGAGCAGGCCGTCACCGAGGCGGCGCCGCGGGTGGTGACGCTCCGCGACGGCCGGCTGGCCTCAGACACCCGCGCCTGAGGTCGGCAGGCCACCGGGAAAGCCGCAACCCCATCGCGTAGGAACCCGGCCCGGGTGTCGTCATAGGCTCGACGGGCGACGCGGCGACGCCTGGATCACCGTGCGTCCGTCGCACCGCGACAGCCGAAGGGACGCCGCGTGGCCGAGGGATCCGATCGGATCGACGACGCCCCACCCCGGAATCCGGTCCTCGCCCGTGAGGCGGTGCGGGAGATGGTCGAGGGGGCGCACGCCCGCGGCACGGTGACGGCGTCGGAGGTCGCCGAGGCCGTCCACGCGAGCGCCCTGGACGACGACGCCGTGGAGAGCCTGCGCGTCCTGCTGGGCGAGCTGGGCGTCACGATCATCGACGACGATCCGGCGGCCGCGGCTCACGGAGGCGGGTCGCCCGGAGCGCGCGCGGTCGAGGACTCGGTCCGCGTGTACCTCGACGACATCACGCGCACGCCGTTGCTCACCGCCGCCGGCGAGGTCTCCCTCGCGCGGCGCATCGAGCGCGGCGACGTCCGCGCGCGGCAGACGCTCGTCGAGGCCAACCTGCGGCTGGTGGTCTCGGTTGCCCGCCATCATCTCGGCCGGGGGTTGCCGCTGCTCGATCTGATCCAGGAGGGCAACGTCGGGCTGATGCGCGCGGCCGAGAAGTTCGACTACCGCCGGGGCCACAAGTTCTCGACCTACGCGGTCTGGTGGATCCGCCAGGCGATGAGCCGGGCGATCGCCGACCAGGGGCGGACCATCCGGGTGCCGGTGCACATGGTCGAGGCGATCAACCGCCTGACCTTCGTGGAGCGGAGGCTGCGCGCCGACCTGCACCGCGAGCCCGCCGTGGCCGAGGTCGCCCGGGAGCTCGGCGTCTCACCCGACCGGGTGCGCCAGATCCGGCGATACGCCCAGCAGCCGGTCTCGCTGCAGGAGCGCGCGGGCGACGACGGCGAGGTCGGCGACTTCGTCGAGGACCACGAGATGCCGGCCCCCTCGGCGGTGGCGGCCGCGCACGATCGCCACGACCAGGGCGCGCGTGCGCTCGCCTGCCTGCCGGAGCGCTCGCGCAAGGTGGTCGAGCTCCGCTTCGGGCTCTGCGGGGAGGAGCCGCACACGCTGGAGGAGATCGGCCGCCGCTTCGGCGTCACCCGCGAGCGCATCCGGCAGATCGAGACGCGCTCGCTCAACGCCCTCGCCCGGGCCGGGGACGAGGCCGGCTGGCAGGACCTCCTGGACTGACCCTCCCGCGGTCAGGCCGCTGAAAAACCGTCCGGTTCGTGAGAGGTTTCTCGTGTGGCAATCGCCGATAACGGGAAGAACAGCCGCATGGTGTCCCTCCTGAGTGATCGCATCCGCCGGCCCTGGTCCGGCGGATGAGCGGCGTCTCCGCCCCTGGGCCGAGCGTCGCCGAGTTCGAGATCGCGCCGGGCCCGACCGCGCCCGCCGCGGCGCGCCGGGCGCTCGGCCTGCTGACGACGACCCTGCCGGCCTCCGTCGGCGACGACCTGCGGCTGATCGCGAGCGAGCTCGTCACCTACGGGCTGCTCAACCGCGCGACCGGCGACACGCCCCTCACCCTGCGCCTCGCCCGCGGCGAGGGCAGCACCCGTCTCGAGATCGCGGCGGGCCGCGGCAGCTACGACATCGAGGGGGCCGAGCTCCTCGGCCGCGACGACGGCGCCGCGATCCGCCTCAAGCTGATCTCGGTCGTCGCCGACCGCTGGGGCGTCGAGACGCGCGACGGCGTGGTGGTGTGGCTGGAGATCGACGACCGGGCGACGAATATCTAGCCCCCTCGCGCTTTCCACGGACCCGGCCGATGAAAGGGACGGAGGCTCGCCACAGGGGCGGACCCGGACCGATGGAGACGCTCATGCGCCCGAACGACCGCAACCAGATCCCGGCGATGATGGCGCAGCTGCGACGCGTGATGGCGGAGCTCCGCAACATGGACGGCCAGATCCCCGCCTGAGCCCGGCAGGGCCCGGAGGGGACGGCGCCGGTCAGAAGCCGTCCTCGGGGGCGACGAGGTCGGGCGACAGGCGCAGGCGCAGGCCGTGCCGCTCGGCCTCGGCGGTGATACCGGCGACGGCGAGGCGCTGGCCGTCGACGTGGCCGGCCCGGTAGGCCTCGACCAGCGCCACCAGCATCTCGTCGGCCAGCGCCTCCGACGACTCGTGATCGAGCAGGCTGGCGCCGAGCCGCTCGAGCAGCGGGACGATGCGGTGGCGGGCGATCGTCTCCGCGGTGACCGATTCGTCGTGGTCGTGCACGCGTGCCTCCCTCCGGGTGTGTCCTCCTCTGCACTACCCGTGCCGGCGGCACCTCAACACCGGCACGGGCGCGCGGACCCGCCCCCCTCGGCGGCCCCGGGTCTCCGGTCTACGGTGGGTCGGTGAGAAGCGTCCGCACACATGCACCCCGCCGCGGCCGCCGCCGGGCGGCCCTCGCCCTGGTCGCCCTGGTGGGCGCGGGCATCGCGCTCGCGGGGGCGCCGGCCGGGGCCCAGGCCGCACTCGCCGGCCTCCAGGACGACCGCATCTCGGTCGACCCCGAGAGCGGGATCGAGGCGCGCGCGGATCTGCTCGCGCGCTCACGCACCCGGGTCAGCCGCGTCGATCTCCTGTGGTCGGAGGCCGCCCCGACCCGTCCGGCACGGCCCCGCGACCCGGACGATCCGGCCTACCGCTTCGCCCGCTGGGACCGGATCGCCGCCGCGCTGACGGCGCGCGGGATCCGTCCGATCTTCACGATCTACTCGTCGCCGGCCTGGGCGGCGGGTGGCCGGCGCGCCCCGGCGGGCCGGCAGGTGAACCCGAACGCGCCGGCCCCGGCCGCCTTCGCCGCCTTCGTCCAGGCGGTCGCCACGCGCTACTCCGGCCGCTTCACCGATCCGGCGACCGGCCGCCCGATCCCGCAGGTCCGCCACCTGGAGATGTGGAACGAGCCCAACCTGGCGGGCTTCCTGCGGGCGGGCAGCCGGGTCGCCCCGGTGGGGACCTACGTCCGGATGGTGCGGGCCGCCTACCCGGCCGTCCATCGCGGCAACCGGCGGGCCGTCGTCATCGTCGGCGCCGGGGGGCCGCGCTCGAGCACCGACCGCAACGGCATCTCGGCGGAGTCGTTCCAGCGCTCGCTGCTGCGGGCGAAGGTGAAGATGGACGCCTTCTCCCAGCACGTCTACCCGGCCGCCGGTCCGCTGCAGGCGACGCGGGCGATCCCGGCCTGGCGCACCCTGCCCGTGCTGCTCGACGCCCTGGAGCGTGCGCGTCCCCGCACGCCGTTCCTCATCACCGAGGCCGGCTACACCACCGCGAGGACCCCCTTCCGCACGGTGAAGGTGAGCCCCGCCCAGCAGGCCCGCTTCCTGCGCCAGATCTTCGCCCTGCCGGCGGTGCGCACGCGCGTCGCGCTGGTCGTCTGGTACCAGATGGAGGACAACCCGAACTGGCCCGGCGGCCTGCTCCGCGCCGGCGGCAGCCGCAAGCCCAGCTGGGCGGCCTTCCAGAGCGTCGCCCGCCGCGGGCCGATCCCGGTGGTGCTGCGCCGCTAGCGGTCGCCGCCTACGGCCTGCCGCCGGGAGGGCTATGGTCGAGGGCCGTGCGGAAAGCCTTGCAGGTCCTGATGTTCTTCCCCCGAGGGGGATCCGCACAGGTCTCCCGGTACCTCGCCCGCGACCTGAGGGGCGCGGGCTGGTCGACCCGCGTCGTGTCGGTCTCCCTCGGGGGGCCCGGAGACGCGGGGATCGCCGCCGACTTCTTCGGGCCCGGGGCCGACC
>JAEMRL010000484.1 GCA_016463385.1 Thermoleophilia bacterium | reverse complement strand
TCCGCGTCCGGAGAGGGGCAGTGGGTGGTGGGCGTCGACTTCGACGACCTCGACAGGTCCGTGACCGACGCCATCGTCTCCTGGTGCTTCCGCTTCCCCTTCGGCCCCGACTGCGCCGTCATGCCCCCGCCCTCCACCCGGGCGCCCGAGCCCGAGCCGGAGGACGTCCTCGTCCACGAGGACTCCACGCTCCTCGCGGCCGCCGAGGCCGCCGCGACCGAGGCGGGCGACGACGACCCGGAGGACGCCCCCGAGGGCTCGGCCTGAGAGGCTTTTCGGCTACCCTGGGCACCCGTTTCGGGACGTGGCGCAGCCTGGTAGCGCACCGCCTTTGGGTGGCGGGGGTCCCCGGTTCGAATCCGGGCGTCCCGATCAGAAGTGAGCGAGCCGTGATGGGTCGGGCGGTGTCGTCCGGCAGATCGCGCTACTGTGCCCGCGGCGGCTCCATCCGGGGCTGGCTAAGAACGCGTGGATGAGCGACGACTTTGGTGGGCCTTCGAGCTCGGCGGGTCTTCGGTTTTTCTCGCTGAGCGATAAAGGATGGGTAATGCCCGAAGGCGTCGTGAAGTGGTTCTCGCAGGAGAAGGGCTACGGTTTCATCACCCCGGACGACGGGGGCAAGGACCTCTTCGTCCACTTCTCCGAGATCCAGGGCTCCGGCTTCCGGAACCTGGACGAGGGCCAGAAGGTCAGCTTCGAGAGCCAGGAGGGCCCGAAGGGTCCGCAGGCCGCGAAGGTCTCCCCGCTCTAAGGCCCTTCGAGGCCGATGGGTACGACGCGAGGCCGCCCTTCGGGGCGGCCTCGCTGCATTTTCCGGCCGGGTTCCGCGCGGGCGGTGTTCAGATCCCGGTGAGCCCCCCGTAAGGCGGCCGAAAGGCCCCGCCCATATCCCTGATGCGACGGCTGCGGACCGACCGCGGCGTGAGCGATGAAGGGGATCAGATGAGGCGTACCAGGTGGGTGGCCGCCCTCGCGGCGACGGTCGTGGCATCGGCGGCGTTGGTGGCGGCGGGGTGCGGGTCGGGCGACGAGGAGGCCGGCGACGCCGGCGCGGCGACGACGACGACCGGCGCCGCCGCGGCCGGGGGTCAGCTGCTGGCGAGCGCGACCGCCATCGACGACGCCGCGGGCACGGCGACCATCCCGTTGCTGCGGGGGGTCGGTCCCGGAGGCGACGACGTGTACTACGTGGTGACCGAGTCGTCCGACGAGGCGGACGCGGAGGAGCGCGGGGTCACCCACGCGCCGAAGCTCGCGAACGCCCTCGGCACGAAGGCGGTCCAGGAGGTGAGCGTGGAGGGCGACACCGTCACGTTCGCCGGTACGGTCGACTTCTCCCCGGAGCGATCGGTGACGCCCGGACCCGAGGGCTTCCCGCCCGACGCCGTCACGCCGGGCCAGGTGGGCGACGCCCGCTACAGCCCTCTGATCAGCGCCGACGGCGAGATCGTGCTCAACGCGTCGCAGGTGCAGAACGACAGCGGCACGCACGATGCCGTGGTCGACATCGACACCACCGCCGGCACGGTCACGCTGAAGACCCTCTCCGGCTTCTTCAACGGCTCGCGCGTCAGCTACTTCCGCCTCGACGCCTCGGTGGACGTCGTCGCGGCCCTCGAGGAGAGCACGCTCGCGCCGAACCTCGGCGAGGCCCCCGGAGAGGGCTCGAACGCCGCCGACTCCTCGCGCTCGGCGATCGTGCCGATCGTCAACGGCGTCCGGACCGCGGACGACCCGGACCGTCAGGGCCTCCAGTCGGCCGTGCTGGGCAACGGCTCTCCGTTGAACATCACGCAGTCCCTCCCGGGCGCACCCGACTACAGCCCGCTGTGGGACGTCACCCCGGCGGTCTGGACACCCGAGGCC
>JAEMRL010000104.1 GCA_016463385.1 Thermoleophilia bacterium | reverse complement strand
CAGCCCGGCGCTCGACCCGGCCCAGCCGACCGGACTCCTCCTGGACGGGGTCTTCGACCCCCGCGACGAGGAGCTGGCGGTGGTCAACCCCTATGACGGCCAGACCATCGCGACGGTCGCCACGGGGGGCCCCGCCGACGTCGATGCGGCCGCGACGGCGGGGCGCGCCCACCTCGGCGCGCACCCCGCCGTCGCCCGCGCCGAGGTGCTGGAGCGCGCGGCGCGCCTCGTGGCCGAGCGGGCCGAGGCCTTCGCCCGGACGATCTGCCTGGAGGCCGGCAAGCCCCTGAAGCAGGCGCGGGCCGAGACGGCCCGCTGCATCGACACGCTCATCTTCTCGGCGGTGGAGGCGCGCACGCTGACCGGCGAGATGGTGGCCATGGACGCGAGCGCCGCGGGAGCGGGCAAGCTCGGGATGATCCTGCGCGAGCCGATCGGCGTGGTCGGGGCGATCTCGCCCTTCAACTTCCCGCTCAACCTGGTGGCCCACAAGGTGGCCCCGGCGATCGCCGCCGGCTGCCCGGTCGTGCTGAAGCCCGCCTCGGCGACGCCGCTGTCGGCGCTACTGCTGGCCCGGGCCCTCGCCGACGCGGGCCTGCCGCCCGGCTTCCTCTCGGTGATCCCCGGCGGCGGCGGCACGGTGGGCAACGCCATCGTCGACCACCCGGACATCGCGATGATCTCGTTCACCGGCAGCCCGCCGGTCGGCTGGGGCATCCGGCAGCGCCAGCCCCACAAGGAGGTGGCGCTCGAGCTCGGCAACTCGACCCCGGTGATCATCGAGGCCGACGCCGACCTCGAGACGGCCGCCGCGAAGCTCGCCGCCTCCGGCTACACGCACGCCGGGCAGTCGTGCATCTCGGTGCAGCGCGTCTACGTCCAGGCCGACGCCCTCGAGCGCTTCCGCGACCTGTTCACGGCCGCCGTGGCCGCGCTGGTGGTGGGCGATCCGATGGACGAGGCGACCGACGTCGGCCCGGTCATCGACGCGGGCAACCGCGACCGGATCGAGGGCTGGATCGACGAGGCCGCCCGCGGCGGCGCGCGCGTGCTGGCGGGCGGCGAGGTGCGCGAGGGACTGCTGATGCCGACGATCCTGGAGGGCATCGACCCGGCGATGAAGGTCTCCTGCGAGGAGGTCTTCGGCCCGGTGGTCGGGCTGGCCGGCTACCGGACGATCGACGAGGCGATCGACCTCGCCAACTCCTCGCCCTTCGGCCTCCAGGCGGGCATCTTCACCGCCCGGGTGGATGCGGCCCTCGGATGGGCGCGGCGCCTGCACTTCGGCGGCGTCCTGATCAACGAGACGCCGACCTTCCGCGCCGACCAGATGCCCTACGGCGGCGTCAAGGACAGCGGCAACACCCGCGAGGGCCCGCGCTTCACGGTGGAGCACATGACCGAGCGCAAGCTGGTGCTGGTCAACCTGCCCTAGGCAGGGGAAGAAGGTTCCGCAGGGGGCGGGGTCCCGCCCGCCCCCTGCGGTAGTCCGGCGATCCGGGTGCCCTCCGGATGCCAGTGGGGACGCGGCATGCCTGGAGGTTGCCTCCGACCGCCTGCGCCGTCCCGCACCAGGGTCATCGTCTCCTCAAGTTTTCCCTTGATCCCCCGGGCGGGGGATATTCCGCAGCGTGGGGACGGCCCAGCCGCAGCAGGCGCGTCCCCGCGCCGCCGACGAGCCGGATCCCGGCCCGCGGATCACCAGGGCGGAAAAAGCCGGGGGCCCGTGATCGGAGAGGAGATCACGGGCCCGCCTCTTCGATCGTCGCGGGCCTCCCCTGAACGACTCCTGAACGCGCCTTCTACGAGACCTGTTCGCGCCGGCGGTCGGCCCGGTCGTCGAGGCCGAAGGCCGACTGCAGGATCGAGTTGACGATCCAGATCACGATCGTCGCGCCCACGGCGGTCCAGAAGCCGTCGAGGGTGAAGCCGCCCACCAGCCAGGCGGTCGTGACCAGCATCAGCAGGTTCACGAAGAAGAGGGCGATGCCCAGCGTGAGGATGATCAGCGGGATCGCCAGGAAGGTCACCAGCGGCTTCAGCAGCCAGTTGACGATGCCGAACACGGCGCCCGCCGCCACCACGGTCCACTCGTCCTCGAAGCGCATCCCGCCGAAGAGCCAGTCGGCGGCGAACAACGCGGCCGTGTTGCAGGCCCACAGCAGCAGGATGCGGATCATCGGGCCAGGTCGGCCGCCCGCAGGCGCTCCACCTCGGCGGCGTCCCGCTCCTCGATGCGCGCGGCCTCCTCGAGGATCGGGCGCAGGTCGTCGGAGGGGATCACCACGGCGCCCGAGCGGTCGGCGTAGACCCAGTCGCCCGGGAGCACGGTCACGCCGCCCACGCAGACCGGCACGTTCGCCGCGTAGGGCATCACGGTGTCACCCCCCTGGCGCACGGTCTCCCCCCGGCACCAGGCGCCGAGCCCCAGTTCGACCACCTCGGCGAAGTCGCGCAGGCGCGCGTCGGCCACGAGGCCGGCGAGGCCGAGGTTGGCCAGCCGCGACAGCTTCTTCCCGCCGGCCACGGGGGCGTCGGGATATCCCCAGCTGGAGACGACGAGCACCGCGCCCGAGGGGTCGACGTCGGCCACGGCCTCGTCGAGCATCGCGCCGAAGTCGTGGCGGGAGGGCTCGAGCAGGTCGGCGCGCAGGGGCAGGAACTGCACGGTGAGGGCGCGCCCGAGCAGCCAGCGCTCCGGAGCCGGGCTCACGAGGTCGACGACGTGCGCGCGATGGCCGTGCCGGCGCATCATGGCGTCGCAGATCGCCGAGCAGCTCACGCTGCCGGCGATCGCCCACAGGTCGTCAGGGGGCCTCACGCCCGCGGCTACCCGTCGTGCCGGGTGAAGACCAGGCAGGCGTTGTGGCCGCCGAAACCGAACGAGTTCGACACCGCCGCCCCGACGCGAACCGAGCGCGGCGTCAGCACGTGGTCGAACGGCGCCTCGGGCTCGGGATCCTCGAGGTTGAGCGTCGCGGGCAGCGTGTCGCGGGCGAAGGCCATGAGCGTCGCCACGGCCTCGAGCCCGCCGGCGCCGCCGAGCGCGTGCCCGTGGGCCGACTTGGTGGACGAGACCGCCGCATCGCCGAGCCCGGCCAGGCTGATGGCGCGCGCCTCGGCGATGTCTCCCGCGGTCGTCGAGGTCGCGTGGGCGTTGACGTAGCCGATGTCGGCGGGCGTCAGCCCGGCGTCCTCGATGGCCAGGCGCATCGCCCGGGCCGGGCCGGCGCCGGTCGCGTCGGGGTCGGTGGGGTGCCCCGCGTCGCACGAGCTGCCGTAGCCGGCCAGCTCGGCGTAGATGCGGGCACCGCGCGCGAGGGCGTGCTCGCGCTCCTCGAGAAGCAGCATCCCGGCCCCCTCCCCCATCACGAACCCGTCGCGGCCGACGTCGAACGGGCGCGACGCCTCGAGCGGCGGCCGGACGCTCGGCGTCAGCGCGCCGACCTTGACGTAGCCGGCGATCACCAGGGGCGACAGCGGGGCGTCGGCGCCACCGGCGATCATCGCGTCGGCGCGGCCCTCGCGCAGCATCGACAGGGCGGCGCCGATGGCGTCCGAGCCGGCCGCGCAGGCGGTCGCCGGAGCGGCGGAGGGCCCGCGGAGGCCGAGCGCGCGGGCGGCGGCCGCGCAGGGATGGTTGGCGAGCGACATCGGGATGGCCAGGGGGCCGACCCGGTCGGCACCGCGCTCGAGCAGCGCGCGGTGCGCCTCGAGCAGGGCGTCGGCGCCGCCGTGCACGCTGCCCACCGAGATGCCGATCCGCTCGGGATCGACGCCCAGATCACCCGCGTCCTCGAGGGCCCACGAGGCGGCCACCGCGGCCATCCGGCCGCTGCGGTCCATGCGGCGCGCGTCCCGCTGGCCGAAGCGCTCGCGGGCGTCCTCCCCCTCGGTGACGGGGAAGGCGCAGATGTCCCCGACGCCCTCGATGGACACCATCGCAGCGCCCGAGCGGCCCGCGGCGAGGGCGTCCCAGAACGCCCCGACACCGGCTCCGATCGGGCTCACGACACCCGCCCCCGTGATGACGACCCGTCGGCGCACGCGCGGATACTCGCAGAGAGGACGGGCGCGCGTCGCGCGTCGCGGTGACCGGCGACGGATCCGTGTCTGAGGTTCCTCACACGGATGCTCGTTTCCACCACCCCAGAGGACCTTCCACGACGTTCAGCGAGCGGCAGGAGCGCGCCCTCGCCGGCCGCGCCCTCCGAACGGACTGAGCGCCGGCGCCTCAGCCCGCGCCCACGCCCCAGCGCCCGACGAACTGCTGGCGCGGCGCGATCACCCGCAGGCCGTCGCCCGAGTTGAAGGCGTCGGCGGCGCAGGTCATCGGCTCGACGGCGACGCCGCGGCGGCGGTGCCCGGCGGGCAGCGTGTCGCCGGTGAAGACCATCAGGTGCCCGAAGGCCTCGTCCATCCAGAGGATCACCGGCGACCCGGGGCCCTCGAGCGTCACCCGGGCGAGGCCGTCGGAGTCGCGGGCGAGGTCGGTGAAACAGTGGTCGAGCACCGTGTCGCCGACCGGCCGGGCGACGCGGAAGTCGAGACGCCCCTCGACGGCGCGGCGCTCGCCGGTCGGGATCGCGCGCCCGTCGGTGGGCAGCCATGTCGCCGCGGGCACGCTCAGCACCGCATCGTCCACCACTGCCGTCCCGGCGGTGAGGTAGGGGTGGAAGCCCGCCCCGAACGGCAGCGGTTCCGCCCCGGCGTTCTCGGCCGTCAGCGTGACCGTCAGGCCGTCGTCGCCGAGGGCGTAGTCGATGCGAAGGTCGAGCGTGAACGGGTAGGCCGGCTGGGGGTGCAGCCGCAGGGCCATCGCGCACGAGGCCGGCTCACTGGCGGCGACCCTCCAGTTCGACCAGCGCACGAGGCCGTGGATCGCGCCGCCGGTCGAGGGCTCGCTTACGGGCGCCTGGATCCGCCGCCCGCCGAACTCGTAGGCGCCACCGGCCATGCGGTTGGGCCACGGGATCAGGGGCTGGCCGCGGCCGCCCGAGGCCATCTCCTCGGCCGCGTACCCGTCGAGCAGGGCGACGCCGGCGCGCGAGAGGATGCGCAGGCCGCCGCCCACCTCGACCACCGTGGCCGCCCAGGGTCCGTGCCGCAGGAGCACCTGCCGGCCGCTCGGGACGCTCATCGCGCCACTGTCGCACGGGGGCACCGGCTGCGCCATGCCTGCCATGGCCGCCCCGGCGGGCGTAACGTGACCGGGATGCCCCCTCCCCCCGACGCGCCCGTGAGCGCGATGCGGCGCCTGCTGCCCGAGCCCGCCGGTCCGGTCGATCCCGTCGAGGCCTACGCCGACCTGCCGGTCGCCGCCGGCCGCCCGGGGGTGCGCCTCAACATGGTCGCGAGCATCGACGGGGCGATCGCGGTCGACGGGCGCTCGGGCGGACTCGGAGGCGGCGCCGACCGCCGGGTCTACCTCGCACTCCGGGCGCTGACGGACGTCGTGCTGGTGGCGGCGGGGACCGCGCGCGCGGAGGGGTACGGGCCGGCGACGGTCGCCGAGCACCTGGCGCCCGGGCGGGCGGCGCGCGGCCAGGCCCCGGTGCCCCGCATCGCCGTCGTCACCCGCTCCCTCTCACTCGACTGGGATACGCGGCTCTTCACCGGGGCGCGCGCGGATGCGCGGCCGATCGTGGTGACCTGCGCGTCGGCCCCCGCGCAGGGACTGCGGGACGCCGAGCGGGCGGGCGCCGAGGTCCTGGTGGCCGGCGACGCCGAGGTGGACCTCCCGGCAGCCCTCGTCGCCCTCGGGGAGCGCGGCGCCCGCTCGGTGCTCGCCGAGGGAGGACCGCGCCTCAACGCGGCGCTCGCCGCGGCCGGTGTGATCGACGAGATCTGCATGACGGTCTCGCCGCGGCTGGTGGGCGGAGACGCGGGCCGTTCCCTGAACGGGCCCGAGCCCCGCCCCGGCGGGACGCCGATGCGCCTGTGGGCCGTCTATGAGGAG
Organism: Thermoleophilia bacterium; assembly: GCA_016463385.1. Taxonomy (GTDB): domain Bacteria; phylum Actinomycetota; class Thermoleophilia; order Miltoncostaeales; family Miltoncostaeaceae; genus Miltoncostaea. Next base: position 1,399 of record JAEMRL010000104.1, on the reverse strand, counting down.
GAGGGCTTCCTCTTCATGCGCCACCGGACCGTGGCCTGAGCGCCAGGCCGATCAGGTGCGGGGGATCTCCTCCCCGGTCTCCGGATCGAGCCGCACCCCGTCGGTGATCCCCCCGCCGGGAGGGGCGCCGACGGTCAGCCACACCGCCTCGCGGTCGGTGTGGTTCTGGATCCTCCGGGGGGTGTCCTTCGGCAGGCGCAGCCAGTCGCCGTCGGCCACCTCGACGGGCTCGCCGTCGATGAGGATCTCCTGCGGTCCGCCGGAGAGGAGGCCGTAGACCTCCTCCTGCGTGCGGTGGCGGTGGTAGGCCATCTCGTGGCCGGGACCGAAGCGCCAGACGCGCAGCGCGAGGTGCTCGGCGCCGAGGGCGCCCGACAGATCCTGCGACGCCGCGCCGCCACCGCGGCGCTCCCGGAAGGGGACCTCGTCGGCGCCCATCCGCGTGAAGGCCGCGTCGCTCATCGCCCGCCCTCCGCTCCGGCGCCCACGCCGCACGACTCCGGCTCGGACTCGCCGTCCGGGTCGCCGGCCTGCTCGGCGGCGAGCTCGGCCGCCGAGCGGGTGAAGTCGGCCCCGCCGTAGCGCTCGTAGAGGTGGCGCACGATGCGCCGCGAGTCGACCACGACCTCGTCGCCGTCGACCAGCACCGGCACCTTGGACTGCCCGCTGATCTCCCGGATCTCGGTCCGCTCCTCGCGCGGGTACGGCACCTCGACCAGCTCCACCTCGGCGCCGACGTTCTCGATCGCCTGGCGCGCGGCGGCGCACCAGGGGCACTTCCAGCGGTGGTAGAGGCGCATGGCGCTCCCGTCTGCCGACATCTAATATTTCGAGTAGGCATACACCCGGCGGAACGACACGGTCAAGGGGCGAGGGAGTGCGTGCTCTACCGGTGACCACCTATGCGGTGCTCGGCCAGCTGGCGGGCGGCCCGCGCTCGGGTTACGAGATCAAGTCGCTGCTCGAGGACGGCGCCGCGCACTTCTGGCACGCGTCCTACTCGCAGATCTACTCCGAGCTGCGCCGGCTGAGCGAGCTCGGCCTGGCGAGCGAGGAGCACGTGCCGCAGGCCGCCCGCCCCGACAAGCGCGTCTACACGATCACCGCCGACGGGCGCGTCGCGCTCGGGGCGTGGTTGCGCGAGCCCTGGGGCCTCGCGTCGCTCAAGGACGAGTCGCTGGTCAAGCTCACGCTCGCCGGCCCGCTGCCGCCGGAACTCGTCGCGGGCGAGCTGCGGCGGCTGAAGGCTGCGCACGAGCGGCGCATGGCCGACTTCGAGGACCGCATCGCCGCGCTCCCCGCCGACGCCGGCCCCTACCTGGCGCTGGCCCTGCGCAAGGGCGTCCACGCCCAGCGGGCCTTCGCCGCCTGGTGCCAGGAGGCGATCGAGGCCCTGGGC
>JAEMRL010000103.1 GCA_016463385.1 Thermoleophilia bacterium | reverse complement strand
CACTGCTTGGGCAGGACGAAGTGGGAGGTGCGGCTCGAGAGACGAAGGGGTGGAGTCGAGGCGGACGTCGCCATTGGCGTGGTGTCTCCTTGGGGTTCGGGTGGGACTACAGGATGGATGGATCGGGACGACGCGCGCGCGGTGGCGGGCGGCTCCTCATGCGCCGGGCCGGAGCGCCGGGGACTCGGATGCGGTGGTGCGCACCCGTAGCGTGGCCGGCGTGTAGGCGCCGGACTGATGGGCGCCGAGCCGTCGTGAGAGGCCGGTTGCGGCCGTCATCACGAGCTCGGCGAGCTCGTCGACGCGGGCGGGGGTGATCCGGGTGACCGGTCCCCCGATCCCGAGAGCCGAGACGACGTGCCCGCTGTGGTCGCGGACGCCGGCGCCGATGCAGCGCAGGCCCTCGTCGTACTCCTCGTCGTCGATCGCATAGCCGCGTTCGCGGATCCGCTCGAGCTCGGCCTCGAGGCGCACCGGGTCGGTGATGGTGTTGGGCGTGTAGGAGGCCAGGCCCTTCTCGGCGACGATCTCGGCCACCCGCTCGCGCGGCAGGTCGGCCAGCAGGACCTTGCCGAGGTTGGTCGCGTGCGCCGGATAGCCCCGGCCGATGGCCGAGGGCACGCGCAGCGCCCGGCGCGCCTCGACGCGCTCGATGTAGATCGCCTCCCCCCCATCGAGCACCGCCAGATGGCCGGTCTCGCCGGTGTCGCGGACAAGGCCCTCCAGGAACGGCAGCGCCTCGTCCCAGAGGTTCATCTGCTGCATCACCAGGCCACCGAGCTCGAAGATGTGGAGCCCCAGCCGGTAGCGGCCGTTGCGCGGGTTGCGCTCCACCAGGCCGGCCGCGTCGAGGTTGACCATGAAGCGGTGGACGGTCGATTTGTGGAGCCCGACCCTCTCGGCCAACTCGGTCACGCCGAGCTCGGGCTCGTCGACCGAGAAGGCGTTGAGGATCCCCACCGCACGCTCGATGGCCTGGATCCGGTAGCGCGGGCTGACCGCGGCCGCGGCCGGCGCCGACGTTCCGGGAGATGTCTCCAGCGCGGTGTCTCGCATCGTGAAAACCCGTCTTGTGATCGATGAGACAAGGGAGTGGTACACCGCACGGGCCGAGAACGGCAAGACGGCGACCCACTGGTCGAACCATCGTCTTGGTGTGTGAAACCGGCGGGGGAGGTCGGCGCGCGCGTAGGATGGACGCGCATCGCATCCGTCGTCACGAACTCGCGAGGCTCGAGTGCCCGACAACTTCGAGGACGTTCTCTACGAGGTCGCCGATGGGCGGGCCACGATCACGATCAACCGCCCCGACCGCCTGAACGCCTTCCGGCGCCAGACGATCCGGGAGCTGGCCGAGGCCTTCGAGGCCGCCGCCGACGACGAGGCCGTCGGGGTGATCGTCTTCACCGGCGCCGGCGAGCGCGCGTTCTGCGTGGGCGGCGACGTCCGCGACCCGACGCGCACGGCGGCCGAGAAGCGCAGCCTGCACCACCTGCATGACCGGCTCGCCAACGGGATACGCAACAACGGCAAGCCGATCATCGTGAAGGTGCGCGGCTACTGCATCGGAGGCGGCAACGAGCTCAACGTCCTCTGCGACCTGACGATCTCCGGCGCATCGGGCAAGTTCGGACAGGCCGGGCCGAAGATCGGTAGCGCTCCACTGTGGTGGGGGTGCCAGTTGCTCCCACAGGTCGTCGGGGAGAAGAAGGCGCGCGAGATCCTCTACCTGACCCGGCAGTACAGCGCCGAGGAGGCGCTGGCGATGGGCCTGGTCAACGCCGTCGTCCCCGACGAGGAGCTCGACGCCGAGGTCGACCGCTGGTGCACCCAGATCCTGCGGCGCTCCCCGCAGGGGCTGCGCCTGGCCAAGATCGCCATGAACTCGGCGACCGACCAGCTCTACTCAGCAGTCCAGCACGGCTTGGAGATGGTCGCGCTCAACCACGTCTACGGGCCCGAGCCGGCCGAGGGCATCGCCAGCTTCCAGGAGAAGCGGCCCGCCGACTGGCGCAAGTTCCGCGAGGACCAGGGCCCGGAGCCCGGCTGATGGACCAGGGGGCGCTCAGCGCGCTGCGCCCGCCCCTGCGCGCCTCCGTCGAGGCGGCGCTCGAGGGCCGGCGACTGAGCGCGGACCAGGCTCTGGCGCTCGCCGAGGCCCGCGGCGCCGAGCATCCCGCCCTCTGGGCCGCCGCCGCGGTCCTGCGCGACCGTGGTCGCCCACCCGTGGTCACCTACTCGCGCAAGGTGTTCATCCCGCTGACGAACCTCTGCCGGGACGTCTGCTCGTATTGCACCTTCGCCCACACCGACGATGATCCGCGCGCGCACACCATGAGCCCCGACGAGGTGCTCGCGGTGGCCGAGGCGGGTCGCCAGCTGGGGTGCAAGGAGGCGCTGTTCACCCTCGGCGACCGCCCCGAGGCGCGCTTTCCGAGCCACAAGGCGGCGTTGCGGCGATTCGGCCACGAGACCACCCAGTCCTACCTGACCGCCATGTGCGCGATGGTGCTCGAGAAGACGGGCCTGCTCCCCCACCCCAACGCCGGCATCCTCGGACGCCGCGAGCTCTCGGAGCTGCGTGAGGTCTCCGCCAGCCAGGGGATGATGCTCGAGTCGGTCTCCGAGCGGCTCTGCGGGCCGGGTGGGCCGCACGAGCACGCACCCGACAAGCGCCCGGCGACGCGCCTGGCGATGATCCGCCGCGCGGGCGAGCTGCGGATCCCCTTCACCTCGGGGATCCTGATCGGGATCGGCGAGACCGAGCGCGAGCGCGTCGAAGCGCTGCTCGCCCTTCGCGACCTGCACGACGCCCACGGGCACATCCAGGAGGTCATCGTGCAGAACTTCCGCGCCAAGCCGAACACGCCGATGGCCGCCGCAGGCGAGCCGGGTCTGGTCGAGCTGATGACCACCTGCGCCATCGCGCGACTGGTGATGGGCCCGGCGATGAGCATCCAGGCGCCGCCGAACCTGTCGGCCGACTACGGGCCGCTGCTCCTGTCGGGCATCAACGACTGGGGCGGGGTCTCCCCCCTCACCCCGGACTTCGTCAACCCCGAGGCCCCCTGGCCCGACATCGAGGGCCTGCGCGCGCTCTGCGCCGACGCCGGATACGAACTGCGCGAGCGCCTCACGATCTACCCCGAGTACCTGACCGACGACGACTTCCTCGATCCGGGCGTGCGGCCCCGGGTCCGGGCCCTGGCGGACGAGCAAGGTCTCGCGCGCGACGTCTCCCCCGAGCCGCTGGTCGAGGTGGCCGCATGAGCGTGACCTTCTGCCGCACGGTGACCGGGACGCCCGCGGGCGTCACGCGGGCGCGAGTCGGCGAGGTCGCCGGCCTCGATGACGCGGCGGTCGCCCGGGCTCTCGAGGCCGGGCTCCTGCCGGTCGAGACCGCGCGCGCCGATTCCCCGGCGATCGCCTGGGTCGTCGACCCTCCCGTGGCGATGGAGCTGCTCGGCCGCGGCGTGCCGGGCTGGCGCATCAGCGTGCGCCGCGCCGGCATGCGCGCCGACGTGCTCGACGCACTCGTGCGCACCGGCGCCGCATTCCTGCGCACCGACCCGGCCGGTCTCGAGGAGGCGATCGAGCTCGGCTGGTTGCCGGGGATCTCCACGCGCGTCTCGGTGACCGTCGACACGCTCGCCGAGGCCCTCGATGCGATCGCCGCCGGCGCGGTGGACCTGGTGGTCGGCAACTGGGGTCCGCAGGAGGTCGGCGCACTACGCGAGGCGATCGCCCCGCGCGCGCTCATCGAGCGCACCGCGCTACCGCCCGAGACCGAGATCGACGACGCCCGCGAGATGCTCGCCCGGCCGCTGTTCACCGCGTGGCTCGGCCACATCGACGGCTCGGGCGCCTCGCGGCCGCGCTACCGCTGGGCCCCCGGCCGCGACGAGGAGCCGCCGGTGCCCCCGCGGCGCCTGTCGGCCGAGTGGGACGACGAGGCCTGGCGCGCCGGGGATCCCGAGGAGGGACTCTCGCGCATCGACCCGGATCTCGCCGGCATCCTCGAGCGCTCACTGGCCGACAGCCCCCCGCGGGTCGCAGAGATCGAGCGGCTCTTCCGGGCCCGGGGACCCGAGGTGGAAGCGATCGCCCGGGTCGCCGACACCCTGCGCGCGCGCCGGTGCGGCGACACCGTCACCTACGTGGTCAACCGCAACATCAACTACACCAACCAGTGCTACTTCCGCTGCGGCTTCTGCGGCTTCTCGCGCGGGCCCAAGAGCCTCAACCTGCGCGGCGACCCGTACATCCTCAACGTCCACGAGGTGGTCCACCGCTCGGTCGAGGCCTGGGAGCGCGGGGCCACCGAGGTCTGTCTCCAGGGAGGCATCCACCCCGACTTCGACGGCGACTTCTACGTCTCGGTGCTCGAGGGCATCAAGGCCCGCCTGCCCGAGATGCACGTGCACGGCTTCACGCCGCTCGAGGTCTGGCAGGGGGCGCACACCCTCGGGATCAGCGTGCGCGAGTTCCTGATGCGCCTGCGCGACGCGGGCCTCGGCACCCTGCCGGGCACCGCCGCCGAGATCCTGGACGATCGCGTGCGCGTGCATCTGTGCCCGGACAAGGTGCGCACGGCCGAGTGGGCCGAGGTGATGATCACCGCCCACGAGCTCGGGCTGCGGTCCACCACCACGATGATGATGGGCCACATCGACGGGCCGCGCTCATGGGCCAACCACCTCGAGGTGCTGCGCCAGATCCAGCGGCGCACCGGCGGGTTCACCGAGTTCGTCCCGCTCCCGTTCGTCCACATGGCCTCGCCGATCTTCCTGCAGGGCAAGTCCCGGCCCGGGCCGACCTGGGACGAGGTCGTCCTCGTGCACGCCGTCGGGCGGATCGCCCTGGACGGCCTGATCGACAACATCCAGGCCTCCTGGGTGAAGCTCGGTCTGTCCGGCGGCGCGCGCCTGCTCGACGCCGGCTGCAACGACCTCGGCGGGACCCTGATGGACGAGAACATCTCCCGTGCCTCGGGAGCGGCCCACGGCCAGCTGGCCACCCCCGAGGAGCTCGAGGCCGCCATCCGCGGCGCCGGCCGCACCCCGGCGCGGCGCACCACGGTCTACGGCCGGGTGGAGAGCGCCGTCTAGCCCTCCCGGGCGGCCTCCTCGGCGGCCGCCCGCTTGCGCTCCTTGAGCGCCTGGAGCATCTCCTCGACCCGGCTGAACTTCACCCGCGGCGCACCGCTGGCTGCCCCGCGCTCCTGCTCGAGCAGGTCGATCAGCTGCCAGTCCTCGTAGGAGACGAAGTCGCGGCGGCGCTCGCCGAGCAGGCGCTCGAGCACCTCACGGGCGGGCACCTCGTGCTTGTTGAGGTGGCCGCCCCGGAGGTCGGCCAGCAGGCTGTCGACCGACTCCTGGGAGTCGGGTTTGTTGGTCCCGATGATCCCCTGGGGGCCGCGCTTGATCCACCCGACCACGTACTCGCCCTGGACCGGTGCGCCCACACGCGGATCCATGATCCGGCCGGCCTCGTTGGGGATGACCCCGCGCATCGCGTCGAAGGGGATCCCCGGCAGCGGGACGCCCTGGTAGCCGATGGCGCGGAAGACCAGCCCGAGCGGGATCGTCGTCTGGCGCTCGGTCGGGCGGGGGCGGATCGAGCCGTCCTCGCTCTCGTAGAGCTCGTTGTGCACGATCGTGAGCGCCTCGACCCGCTCGGTGCCCACGATCTCGACCGGCGAGACCAGGAAGTGGAGGACGATCCGCTTGGGGGCGCCGGTGAGGGGGCGCTCGGCGTACTCGCGCAACAGCTCCAGGTTGCGGTCCCGGGTGCGGTTGGGCCGGGCGGCGACGTCCGCCTCCGAGAGGGGGTCGAGCGCGACCTCGGCCGGGTCGACCACCACGTCCACGCCCGGCAGCTCACCCAGCTCCTTGAGCTCCTTGTTGGTGAAGGCCGCCTGCGCGGGGCCGCGGCGACCGAGGACGTGGATCTCGCGGATGCCGTTGCCGGTCAGCGCGCGCAGGGCGTGCTCGGCGATGTCGGTCGCCGCCAGCGCCTCGGGAGGGCTGGCGAGGATGCGGGCGAGGTCCATCGCCACGTTGCCGTTGCCCACCACCGCCGCACCGGTCGACGACAGGTCGAATCCGAGGCTGCGGAAGTCCGGGTGGGCGTTGTACCAGCCCACGAACTCGGTGGCCGAGTGGCTGCCGGGCAGGTATTCACGCGGGATCCCCATACGCCGGTCGGTGCGCGCGCCCACCGCGTAGATGATCGCGTGGTAGTACGCCGACAGGTCCTCGTGGGTGATGTCGCGCCCCATCTCCACGTTGCCGTAGAAGCGGAACTCGGGGTGGGCCGCGATCTTGTCGTAGACCCGGGTGACCGACTTGATCTTCTGATGGTCCGGGGCCACCCCGCCGCGCACCAGCCCGAAGGGCGTCGGCAGACGGTCGTACATGTCGATCTGGACCTCGAGGCCGTCCTGCTCCTGCAGGTGCTCGGCCGCGTAGAAGCCCGAGGGTCCGGATCCGATGATGGCCACGCGCAGCGGGGCGGCCGGCGTGCCGAGATCTCCCTGCATGCTCACTCCCAGGTCGGTCGTCGGCAGTAGGACGGAGGTCGAGGGGCCAGCTTATGGGCGCGCGCAGGCGGCCGCTAGGAGCGGGTGATCAAGTGCGAAAGAGGTCATGCGCGGGGTCGCGCACCAGCAGATGCGCTCCCCCGGGCGACTGGTTCGTCGGCACGCCCGAGGCGATCACCGCCGGCGTCCCCGAGGCCTTGCCCAGATAGATACCGGCGGCCGCGGCCAGCTCGTCGGCCAGTGCCTGATCGGTCGCCACCAGGATGCGCCCGCTGCGGTCGCGCTCGCCGCGGTGGTCGAGGATCGGGTCGAATCCCGCCACGCCGATCGCCACGTTGACCAGCCCGCGGCGGAAGGGACGGCCATGGGTGTCGATCACCACCGCGCCGACGCGTCCGCCCACCTCGGCCGCCAACCGGGCCTGCAGCCGTCGCGCCGAGGCGTCGGGGTCGACCGGCAGCAGCACGACCCGCCCCTCGGGGGCGTTCGAGGAGTCGATGCCCGCGTTGGCGCAGACGAAGCCGTGATGGGTCTCGCAGATCAGGGTCCCGCCCCGGCGGCGCACGATCCGCCGGCTCTCGGAGAGGATCAGCTCGCACAAGGCGGCGCTCTTTCCGGTCTCCTCGGAGAGCGTCAGCGCGGCCGGGCCGGGACGCACGTCGGCGAGAGTGACGATCCGCCCCTCCGCCTTGCTCACGACCTTATGGGCGACGATCAGGATGTCGCCCGGCACGACGCCCTCCGCGCGGGCACGCTCGGCGAGCATCGACCCCAGATCATCTCCGGGCACCACCTCGGGCAGCGCCGACAGCGGCCAGATCCTCAGAGCGCGCT
>JAEMRL010000483.1 GCA_016463385.1 Thermoleophilia bacterium | reverse complement strand
CGGCGATCAAGCGGTCGCGCCCTGCCAGCAGTTCAGGCGCCGGCGACCGTCCGCGGCACCCGAGATCCGGCGCCAGAGCGATGCGGCCCGCGAGACGGGCTGCGGCGGCGGGCCGTCGAGCACCCGCCGCCGCAGCGCTTCGGAGGCGCCGGGCTCGAGGGCCCGGGTCTCCTCCATCAGGGCGACGAGCGCCCGCTCCTCGTCGTCGCGGGGAGCGGCGCCGTCGACGATCTCGCCGAGCCGCTCCGGCCCGATGCCGCCGGGAGTCGTCACGGTCGCTCCACCTCCTGTCGCAGCTTGGAGAGGGCCCGGTGCAGGCCCGTGCCGACGGCCGACGCCGTCATGCCGGCGACCCGGCCGGCTTCCGCGGCGTCCATGCCGAGCACCACCCGCAGCGCCACCAGCTCGCGCTCGGCCCGCGAGAGGCGCCCGAGCGCCGCGCGCAGGTCGGCCGAGAAGCCGCCCGGCTCCGAGGGCCCCGGCACCGCCTCGGGCACGCCCGCGGCGTAGCGCTCCTCGCGGGCGCGGCGGCGGCCGTCCTTGCGGAAGTGGTCGAGCGCCACCCGGCGGGCCACCTCCACCAGCCACACCGACGGCCGGCCGCGCTCCGGGTCGTACCGCGCCCAGTCGCGCAGCGCGCGCTCGAAGGTCGCCGAGGTGAGGTCGTCGGCGAGGTCGCGGTTGCCGGTGAGGTGGCAGAGGTAGCGGTGGACCCCGTCGAGGTTCTCCGCCGCGACGTCGGCGAACCGCGGCCGGGCGGCCGGTGCGCTCATCTCGTGGCGGAGGACGGAGGAGACACTCACGCGAAGTATCCGCCGCCGCCCGGCCGTCCATCACAACGGGCCCACGCGCCACGGGCCGGCGGTACCGCGTCTGCCGGCGCTGAGCCGCGCCGAGGGTCCGATCACCAGCCGATCGCCCAGACCGGTGCGAGGACCGTCGCACGTGGCCGGGGAGCGCGCCGCGGGCGGAGTGGGCGCGGACGCGCAGGCCGTACGCGTGGCGGGCGGACGACCGGGGCGGGCCTGACGATGGCGCCGATCCGGGCGACCGGATCGAGGGGGGGCCGCCGCTGCGGCTGATGCTCGCGCACCGCGACGAGGGCGAGCATCGTCAGGCCGACCGCCGCCACCGCGCCGAGGTAGTCGGCGGTCGCCGAGCCGGTTGTGGAGCGGGAAGGCCTCACCCGATCACCGCGCCCACCTGCCGCGACAGCTCGATGACGAGTACTCCGAGCACCAGCAGCAGCACCGCGGGGACCATCACCATCGCCACGACCAGCTGGATCTTCGGCGCGGCCCGGGCCGCGCGCTCGCGCGCGTCCTGCCGGCGTGAGGCGCGCAGCGACTCCGCCTGCCCCTGCAGCGCCCGCGACAGCGGCGCCCCGAGCTCCTCGGCCTGCAGCAGCGCCCCGATGGTGCGCGTCATCTCGGGGGCGCCCGCCCGATCGACGAGCCCCTGGTAGGCGTCGCGCCGGGCGGCGCCGAGCGACAGGTCGCGCAGCACCGTGGAGATCTCCCGCCCCAGGGTTCCGCCGAGCCTCTCGGCCGCGAGCCGGAGCGCGGGATCGAGCGCCATGCCGGCCTCGATGCAGATGCCGAGCAGATCGAGCAGGTCGGGCAACTCGCGGACGAGCGCCGCCCGGCGCGCCGCCGCGCGCCGGGTGATCCAGCGACCCGGAGCTGCGAGGCCGCCACCGGTCGCCAACGGGATCACCACCGCCGCCGAGGGGGCCAGCACCGCGATCGACGACGACAACAGCAGACCCGCTCCGATGAGGCCCGCGCGCATGCGGGCGAGGGAGTCGGGAGCGAGCGCGTCGGCGAGGCCGGCGCGCACGAGGGCGGCGGCGTCGGTCTCCCGGCCGAAGCGGG
>JAEMRL010000482.1 GCA_016463385.1 Thermoleophilia bacterium | reverse complement strand
CGACGCGGCGGTGGATCCGCCCGGCGAGGCCGAGCAGGCCCCCACGCAGACCCCCGATCCGGCCGACGCGGAGACCGCGGCCCCGGTGGCCACCACCGACGGCGGAGGGGGCCCCGGCTGGCGCTGGGCCCTCGCCGCGCTCGTGCTGCCGTTCGGCATCGCGCCGGCCCGCCGTGCGGTGCGCCGCTTCCGCGGCCGCCGGCGGGGGGACGAGCGCAGCCGCGTGGTCGCCGCCACCCGCGAGCTGGAGGCGTCGCTCGCACCGCTCGGCTGGGCCCCGCCGGCCACCGCCTCACCCAGCGAGCGGGCCGAGGCCATCCGCACGCGCACCGGGGTCGACCCCTCCGCGCTCTACCGCCGCGCCGCCCGCGCCCGCTTCGCGCCGGATCCCCCCGCCTCCGGCGAGGCCGACGCGGCCTGGCGCGAGCTGTCGGGGGTGCGGCGCGAGATCCGCCGCGGCGCCCCGCGGCGCCTTCGGATCCTGAGCGCCCTCGGCATAACGATGCCGGTGCGCGATACCGTGGGGTGATGGCGGAGCCCGTCGACGCATACGAGGCCTATTGCAACGGGCAGTGGCTGCTGGAGGCGCGCGAGTACCGGCAGGCGGTCATCGCCCTCGAGCGTGCCAAGGCGCTCGAGCCCGACAAGGCGTCGATCCGCGAGGCGCTCGGGCGGGCCTACCTCGCCTCCCGCTCGTACCGGCGGGCGGCCGACGAGTTCGGGGTCGCGGTCGATCTCGCCCCGACCGACGGCTATGCCCACTACGGCCTTGCGCGCTCGCTCTCGCGTCTCGGCGATCCGCTGGCGCGGCGCCACTACCGGCTGGCGAAGTGCTTCGGGACCGGCCTGGACTAGGTCCGTCGGCCCCGGTTCAGCCGGGCGGCGGCCGGAAGTCGGTGCCCTCGGGCACGTCGAAGCCCATGCGCACGATGCTCTCGTAGGTCTCGTCGATCAGCGCGCTGAGCGACCCGAGCAGGCCGTCGAGAACGTCGGCGTCCAGGCATGCCAGGGGGGAGTCGGCCACCGCGTAGACGTCGCCGTCGGCATCGATGCCGAAGCGCCAGTCGCGCGTGGTGAGGTTCTTGCCGAGCAGCCTCTCGTAGACCCCCAGGTGATCGCGGTCGGGGCCGCGCATGACGAAGGCCCGCAATCCGAGGCTGCGCTCGCGCGCCAGCACCTGCACCCCGATGCTGCCGCGCTTCTGGCAGGGCACCCCGACGGTCCAGGCGCGCTCGCCGCGGCGATCCGACTCGGCGCCGATCTCCTCGAGGAAGTGGGCGATCAGGGAGGGGGCGGAGGCGGCGTCCATCTCCCGTCGATGCTACCCGCCCCGGCGCATACGATCCCCGGGTGCGGATCGTGCTGCAGCGCGTCGCCTGGGCGCGCGTCGAGGTCGAGGGTGCCGAGGTCGGCGCCATCGGCCCCGGGCTGCTCGCGCTCGTCGGCGTCGCCGAGGGGGACACCGACGCGGAGGCCCGCCGGCTGGCGGACAAGACCGTGCGCATGCGCATCTTCGCGGGCGACGAGCGCCCGTTCGACCGCGCGCTCGCGGACGTGCCCGGCGCGGCGCTGCTCTGCGTCAGCCAGTTCACGCTCCTCGCCGACCTGCGCCGCGGCAACCGCCCCGGATGGAGCGGCGCCGCCCGCCCCGAGGTCGCGGCGCCCCTGGTGGAGGCCTACGCCGAGGCCGTCGCGGCCCACGGGGTGCCCGTCGCCCGCGGCCGCTTCGGCGCCCACATGTCGGTGAGCCTGGAGAACGACGGGCCGGTCACGATCGTCCTCGACAGCGCCGGGACCGGCGGGGTTCCGGGCTAGGAGACGGGCCCGAGGCCGAAGGGGCTGCCCTCGGAGTCGCGGCAGATCGCCCAGCGCTCGCCGGCGT
>JAEMRL010000102.1 GCA_016463385.1 Thermoleophilia bacterium | reverse complement strand
GCTTCACGATCGGCAGGGTGATGCCGACGATGTCGGCCTCCTGGAAGGCGTCGGTACCCACGCGCGTCGACCCCACCTGGCCGGTGATGGCCACCATCGGGACCGAGTCCATGTAGGCGTCGGTGATCGGGGTGACCAGGTTGGTCGCCCCCGGCCCGGAGGTCGCCGTGCAGACACCGGCCCGGCCGGTGACCTTCGCGTAGCCTTCGGCCATGTGTCCGGCACCCTGCTCGTGGCGCACCAGGAAGGTCCGGATGTCCGGATCGTCGTGGAGCGCGTCGAACAGGGGGATCACCGGTCCACCCGGCAGACCGAAGATGGCATCAACTCCGGCTCGCTTCAGGCTGGCGAGGGTCGCGTCAACCGCGCGCATTCACAGTGTCCTTCCGCCCAGTTCTCCGTGGTCTCAGCACGCGAGTGTAATGGACCTGACCGGGGTAATCCCATCGCAGAGGAGGGTCCCCACACCATGAGCACATCACCGCCCCCCGGCAGCGATCCGGCCCGTCCCTCGTTCGCCGAGGAGAACGCGATGCGCATCGCATCGGAGTCGCTGAGCCACTACGACGAGGCGGCCGACACCTATCACTGCTCCTACGGCGCCCCGGTGCCCGCGGTGACGATCCACGACGTCGAGCGGGGCCTGCTGGTTCGCGTCGAGCCCCGCAGCCGGCAGGTGGTCGGCTTCTCGATACCGCAGTTCAAGGCCTGGCACGCGGCCAACGCCGACGAGAGCGGCGAGTTCGAGGTGGACCTGCCCTCGGTCTGGCCCCTCGGGCCCGACGAGGCCTCCGAGGCCGAGTGATCGCCGAGGCGGTCGCTCGAGGTGGTCCGGTAGACTCGCCGAACGTCTTTAGGCCCGTCGGTACAAGGAGCACGAATGGCGGTTGAGAGCCAGAAGGTCGAGGACTTCCGCCTCACCAAAGAGCCGTACTACCTGCCACTCGGCAACGAGATCGAGCTCTTCGAGTCGGCCTACAACGCCCGGCTGCCGGTGATGCTGAAGGGCCCGACGGGGTGCGGGAAGACGCGCTTTGTCGAGCACATGAGCTGGCGCCTGAAGCGCACGCTGGTCACCGTGGCCTGCCACGAGGACCTCACGGCCTCCGACCTTGTCGGCAAGTACACCCTGCGCGGCGACGAGACCGTCTGGCAGGACGGCCCCCTGACCACCGCCGTGAAGTCCGGCGGCATCGCCTACCTCGACGAGGTCGTCGAGGCACGCAAGGACACCACCGTCGTGATCCACCCCCTCACCGACGACCGGCGCATCCTGCCGCTCGAGAAGAAGGGCGAGATCGTCTCGGCGCCCGAGGACTTCATGCTGGTGATCTCCTACAACCCGGGCTACCAGTCGGTCCTCAAGGACCTCAAGCACTCGACCAAGCAGCGCTTCGTCGCCATCGAGTTCGACTACCCGCCGCCGGACCTGGAGGAGTCGATCCTCAAGGCCGAGGCCGGCATCGACGACGACACTGCCAGCAAGCTGGTCAAGATCGGCGAGAAGGTGCGCAACCTGCGCACCCACGGTCTGGACGAGGGCGTGTCGACCCGACTGCTGGTCTACGCGGGACAGCTGATCCAGGGCGGGGTCGAGCCGATCGCCGCATGCGAGGCGACGATCTGCAAGCCGATCACCGACGACCTGGAGATGCAGCGCTCGATCGTCGAGATCATCGCGACCCAGTTCTAGCGGCCGGAGGCCGAGCACCATGACCTTCGGTCCGGCCGTGGGCAACGTGGGCATGTACGTCGCCCGCGAGATGCTGATCTCGGTACCCGAGGACCAGCGCCAGACCTACCTGCGCATGGTCGAGGAGATCTCCGATCTCAAGTACCAGCTGGGCGTCGAGGTGGCGCGCCAGCTGCCGCGCCTGCTGGTCGAGGGGGATTCCGAGCGCGTCGCCCGCTACCTCAGCCAGGTGCGCGAGGTCGCCGCCACCGGCTGGAAGAGCGGCGTCGAGGTGGCCAAGCAGCTGCCCGACCTCTACGACGCACCCGACGAGACCCTCGCCGGGGCCTATGTCGACATCGTCTCCCAGGCCACCGCCGGCCCGCCCGAGGACACCGAGACGGCCCAGTTGGCCACCGAGCTCGGCGACCTCGAGCGCGAGCTCCGCGAGATGGAGCCCAAGGTCAAGCGGGCGCAGGAGCTGCGCACCCAGCTGGCCGCCCGCGACCGGCGGGATGAGAAGCGGCGCAAGCACGCCGTCGAGCTGGCCTCGGCGCTGCCGCCGATCCTCGCCCGGCTGCGCCCGCGCTACCGGCCGCCGTACCTCGACCTGGTCCGCCAGGTGGCCGCCGCCGATCCCGAGGCCTCACTCGAGGCGGCCGACACCCTGCTCGACCTCCTCAACGGCGAGCGCGTCTCCCCCGAGGGCGCCGCCGAGTGGGTGGAGCGCGGCCTCGATGTGCTCGAGCGCAACAAGGAGGTCGGGCGGGGCTATTTCCGCCTGGGCTCCAAGTACTCGCTCCAGGTGCTCGAGGAGCTCAAGGAGGGCCTCGCTCTCAAGTCGGTGGCGCGCGTGCTCAAGCTGTATGCGACCGCGCTCTCGGGCCAGGAGATCGCCATCCGCGGCACCAACGAGATGCAGGCCGTCGACGTCTTCGGGGTGGACCACATCATCCTGCCGCCGGAGATGCACTTCTTCGAGGACGACGCCAGCAACTTCACCGCCTACAAGGTGGCCACCGCGCACGGCGCCGGGCGGATCGAGTTCGGCACCTACCGGTTCTCGCTGGAGGACATCCCCGAGACCGTCGAGCGCCTCCGGGCCCGCTACTCCGAGGAGTCCCGCTGAGCACCCTGCGCCCCACCGTCACCGACCTGACGCGCTTCTACGAGATCTTCCCGCAGCCTGCGCTCGCCCGGGACCTGTTCAACATCGTCGAGGGGCACCGTGTCGATGCGGCGATCCGCCGCGCCTACCCGGGGATCCGCCGTGACATGGCGATGATCCAGGGCGCGAGCGCCGAGCGCCGGCCCGATCTGGCCACCCTCTCCGACGCCCAGGCGGTCGTCGAGGGGCTGCTGCAGCACAGCCTCGGCATGGTCTCGGACCTGGATGGCCTGGCGAGCGCGACCCAGGCCCTGATCGCCGAGTCGATCGCGATGCTCGTGGCGGTCGAGGGCGAGCAGGCGCGCGTGGGCGACGCGGCGACGCTGACCGGTGCGCTCTATGCGCTGATCGACGACGGGCTCGCCAATGCCGGCGACCAGAGCGTGCCGCGCGACGACACCGAGGACTCCGGCACCCCTCCCCCTGAGGGTGAGGGGTCCGAGCCGCCACCCCAGGGCTCGGGCGTCGAGGACTATGAGCAGATGGAGCTGCCGCCCTTCATGACCCCGGTCATGGAGGAGATGGTGCGCCCGCCCTCCGACGCCCCGGTCAAGCGCGAGGCCGAGCAGGCCGAGGGCCAGCCCGAGGGCACCGGCGAGAAGAAGCCCCCCGGCGAGGACGCCGAGGCCGATCAGTCCGACAAGGCGATGAACACGACCGAGGCCCAGCGCGGCCAGGGCTCGCCCGAGGAGATCGCCCAGCAGTCGAGCTCCGAGGGGGATGACGAGGCCCCGCCGGGGGCGGCCGACGGGCGCTCGGACGACGCCGAGGGCTCGGGGTCGGACTCCCCCGAGCAGACCGGTCTCGGCGATGTGCCGCACGTCGCGCCCGAGGAGGTCGAGGAGGACCTGGGCGAGCAGGTCTTCCACTACGACGAGTGGGACCACAAGATCGAGGACTACCGGCCGGCGTGGTGCACCCTGACCGAGCACCGTCAGACGCGCACCCAGGAGGGCTTCGTCGCGGCGACCTTCCACGAGTTCGGCGGAATCGTCACCCAGATCCGGCGCAACTTCCAGCTGATGCGCCCCGAGGCCCTGCGCAAGATGCGCTACATGGAGGACGGCGACGATCTCGACACCGACGGCCTGGTCGAGTACGTCGTCGACCGCAAGGCCCGGGTCTCCCCCACCCCCCGGGTCTACATCAAGCGCGAGAAGCGCGATCGCGATGTCACGACCGCCTTCCTGGTGGACATGTCGAGCTCGACCGACCGCAAGATCGACGGCCGCAAGCGGATCATCGACATCGAGAAGGAAGCGCTGCTGCTCATGTGCGAGGCGCTCGAGGCGATCCGCGACGAGTACGCGATCTACGGCTTCTCGGGATCCGGGCGCGAGGACGCCGAGTTCTACGTGGTCAAGGAGCTCGGCGAGCGCTACGACGACCGCGTCAAGAACCGCATCGGCGGCATCTACGCCCGCCAGAAGACGCGTATGGGCCCGGCGATCCGCCACGCGACCCGGCGCCTGGCAGGCGCCGACTCGAACGTGAAGCTGATGATCCTGCTCACCGACGGCAAGCCCTACGACTCCGACACCTACCAGGACAACACCTACGCGCAGGAGGACACCAAGATGGCTCTGCGCGAGGCCCGACGGGAGAAGATCCACCTGTTCTGCGTGACCGTCGACCGAGAGGGCGCCGACTACCTGCCCCACATGTACTCGGACGCGAACTTCACCGTCGTCGACGACATCCGGACCCTGCCCCAGAAGCTGCCGCAGCTCTACCGGCGCCTGACCACCTAGCGACCGCCCGACCGGGGTAGATGACTCGCGCCCCCCGGGGTAAACAGCTCGCGGGCGGTCAACGGGTCGCGAGTCTCAGCCCACGGTAAGCGGCTCGCGCACCGGGGGAAGGGGCTCGCGACCCGGGGTATCCAGCTCGCCACCGGGGTAGGTGGCTCGCCCGGTTATCCACAGCACGGGCCCCCGCGCGACCGACCGACCGGGGTAGCCGGCTCGCACCCGGTGGCCGACGAGGCGGGGACCGGGGTAGATGACTCGCACCGGACCGGGGGATGCGACTCGCGCCAGACCGGGGTAGACGACTCGCGGCGTACCGCGCGTTTTCCCTGCAACGGAGGCGTTTCTGACGACCCCTAGGTTTAGGTGTTTTAGAAGATAGAGAAAGAAGTAGGCCGCGGACTGGCCGTGCCGCTTCGCGGCCCGTCCGCGGAAGTGCGAGCCAACTACCCCGGTTGTGTGTTCGCACCCCCTCCGAGTCGACCGGCCGAGCGGCGACAATGCCCCGACGATGGCCCGCCGTTCCCCCACCCCTCGCTCCTCCGACACCGCTCCTCGCAGTCGTCCCGGTGAGCGCAGGGCCCCCGAGCTCGGGGGCGCCGGCAGTGACGAGACTCAGCTCAGCGGTGCCGAGGCTCAACTCGCCCTCTGTGAACCCGACCACCTGCGCCGCCTGGAGCAGCCGCTCAAGTACGGCTTCGCCGACCGGTCGAGTGCGCGCAAGGGGCTCGAGGTCGCCGCAGGCGTCGCGATCGCCGACCGCCTCGGCTCGATCCGCCAGACGGCGGGCCCGCCGATCGGCCGGCACGGGTACATGGCCATCGTCTGGCTCGGATCACGCTGGCTGCAGCTCGAGCACACGGCTGCATCGGCCGTTCCTTTCACCCAGTACCGCCTGCTGCACGACTTCGGCTGGGAGGAGTCGGGCAAGAACGCCCGCCAGGCCCTGAAGCGCACCCTGCTGAACCTCCAGGAGGCCCGCTGGGAGGGCGAGGTCAACGATTCATTGACGGGCAAGAAGACCCACGAGGACCATTTCGGGATCATTGATCGGGTGCTCTGGCCAGTGGTCAATGACGGCCGCCTCGAGCGCCTGGGCTACATCTTCCTCGGTAGCTGGTTCCTCGAGCAGCTGCGCCACGAGGCGGGCGTCTACATCGACTGGGACGTGCTGCGGGACCTGCCCCCCATTGCCCGCAAGCTCTACGGGTTGCTGGAGAACGACCGCTTCGAGGAGGGTGAGGACGGCGAGGAGTGGCAGGCGTACTGGCTGGGCCCCCCGTTCTTCGCGAGCATCGGCTCGACATGCGCCCGCGAGCGCGACAACGTCGCCGCGGTGGCGCGCGCGTGTGAGGCGGTGGCGGGCCACCCCGGAACGGGTTATCGCTTCACGCGCGAGCGGGTGGCCGTGGATGGCGGCTGGGCCCAGCAACTAGTGGTCTCTCGACCGACCGGCAGCGCCGGCCGAAGGGTTCCGCGGCAACTGGCGCGCTCGGGCTCCTGAGACCCGGACAGGGGGAACCGACTCGCGGGCCCTCTCGATGACGAGGCATGGCTGCATGCATGCATGGCGCCACGCACGCACGCATCCAGGAGGACATCCGAGCATG
Source organism: Thermoleophilia bacterium (assembly GCA_016463385.1). Classification (GTDB taxonomy): domain Bacteria; phylum Actinomycetota; class Thermoleophilia; order Miltoncostaeales; family Miltoncostaeaceae; genus Miltoncostaea. The sequence goes on along the minus strand of JAEMRL010000102.1, from coordinate 1,233 downwards.
TATGCGAAGATGACCCCATGCAGAACTCCTCGCACCCTCGCGTCGTCACCGTCGCCGCCGCCAAGGGCGGGGTCGGCAAGACGACCCTCGCCTACGAACTGGCCGCCGCCCTGTCGGGCGTCCTCGTCGATCTCGACTGGGATGCCGGGGGCGCCACCCGGATGTGGGGCTTCGATCCGCTTTCGGCCGCCCGGGCGCCGCTTCTCGATGCCCTCGAGCGCGGCCCCGAGGGCAGGGCACCCCGGCTCAAACGACGACCCAATCAGCCGGCGCTCCTTCCGGCCCATCCGGATCTGGCCGCCAGCCGCATCGACGCCGATCTGTTGAGCGACTGCCTCGGGGCGTGGGCCGCTGCCTGGGAGATGCCCTACGTCGTGGTCGACACCCACCCCGGGGCGAACCCGCTCACCGACGGCGCGATGCAGGTGGCCGACCTGGTGGTGGTGCCCGTCGTCCTCGGCGCACGCGAGATGGATGCGCTCGAGGCGATCGTCTCGGACTACGCGGGTTACCGGCTGCTGTTGGTGCCGACGATGGTGCCCCCGGTGCCGCCGCGCCGCTTCGTCGAGCGTCTGGCGGCGCTCGCTGGCGGTCAGATCGCCGTGGCGCCCCCGATCTCCGAACATCGCTGGATACGCCGGCGCCTGCGCCGCGCGGCTCTTGTGACCCAACCAAACCCCGGCGTGCGTGTGCGCGCCGCGGCCGCCGAGTTCCGTGCGGTCGCCGAGTCGGTGGAGGTGGCCTGTGGCTGACCAACCCGGTATCGACCTGATGCGACGCCGCATCGAGCGCGCGAGCCGTCAGGCGCCTCCGTCCCGCCGGCCGGCGGTGCCCTCCGACGAAGGCGCGTCCGCGCTTCCGGCGAGCGCCGTACCGCCACGTGCGCCCACCCCGGTGTCGGCGGCTGTGCCGACCGAGGAGACCGCCACAGTCACAGCCCCCGCGACGCCGCGCGCGGCCGCACGTCGCGGCCGCGGTGCCGCTCCGGTGCGCCTCGGGGCCGACCTGCCGCCGGTGAACCTTGCCATCAGGGTGCGCAAGCCCCTCGACGACCGCCTCGCTGAGGTGATCCACCAGTTGCGCGGGGACGGGGTGCGCACGAGCAAGGTCGAGCTCATCGAGATGTTGCTCTGGGAGATGCCCGGGGATGAGCCGAGCGTCATCCGTGAGCGCCTGCGGCGCTTCCGCGACTGGGCGCCGCGCGGGACCGGCGCCCCGCTCGGGCCGGGAGAC
>JAEMRL010000481.1 GCA_016463385.1 Thermoleophilia bacterium | reverse complement strand
CTCCCCCACCAGCGCCACCACCTCGCCCTCGGCGATCGTCAGGTCGAGGCCGCCGAGCGCCGCCACGGGCGCGTCCCCGCGGCGCGCGGGATAGGTGAGCGCGAGGCCGCGGACGGCGAGGAGGGGCGCGCTCACGCCGGCGTCCGGCCGAGGGCCGCCGCTTCGCGGTGCGTGAGCACGCAGGCCACCCGGCGCCCGGGGCCCGCGGGCCCAAGCCCGGGGCGCGCGGCCGTGCACGCGGCCCGGGCCGCCGGGCAGCGCGGGGCGAACGGGCATCCGGGCGGCAGGTGGCCCGGACGTGGCGGCGCGCCGGGGATCGGGACGCGGGTCCCCGGGGAGCCGAGGCGGGGGGCGAGGGCGAGCAGGCCGGCCGTGTAGGGGTGCCGCGGGGCCGACAGCACCGCCCGCACCGGCCCCTCCTCGACGATGCGCCCGGCGTACATCACCGCCACGCGGCCGGCGATACGGGCCACCGAGCCGAGATCGTGGGAGATCAGCAGCACGGCGAGGCCCTCCGCACGCCGCCTCTGGTCGATCAGGTCGAGCACCGCGACCTGCACCGCGGCATCGAGCGAGGCGGTCGGCTCGTCGGCCACCAGCACGCGCGGCCGCGGAGCGAGCGCCATGGCGATCAGCGCGCGCTGGCGCTGGCCGCCCGAGAGACGGTGCGGGTGGTCGTCGCGGTCCACCCCCACCTCCGCCAGGGCGGCGGCCGCCGAGGCGCGGGCCTCGGCGCGCCCGAGGGGGGCGTGGGCGCGCAGGACCTCCGCCAGCTGCGCGCCGACGCGCACCACCGGATCGAGGGCGGCCGCGGGATCCTGCGGCACCAGGGCGATCCCGGCCCCGCGGGTGCGCCGCCGCTCCCGGGGTGGCAGGGCCCCCAGGTCGACTCCGCCGAGCGTGACGCCACCGGCCTCCATCCGGGCGGGCGGCGGGACGAGGCCGAGGAGCGCGAGGCCGGTGAGCGACTTCCCGGCGCCGCTCTCGCCCACCAGGGCGGTCACCTCGCCCGCGGCGAGGTCGAGGTCGACCCCGTCCACGAGGACCGCGCCGGACGGACCGGTGACGCGCAGGCCGCGGGCCTGCAGCAGGGCGCTCACGCCCGCCACCAGCGCACGCCGGCCCGCTCGCCGCCGCGACCGAGCGCCGCGCGGACCCCGTCGCCCACGAGGCTCACCGCGAGCACCGTGATCAGGATCATCAGCCCCGGGAACACGGTCAGCCACGGGCGCTGCTCGATCGTGTCCTGCGCCCCGATCATCAGGCTGCCCCACGAGGCGTCGCCCTCGGGGTCGATCCCGAGCGACAGGAACGAGAGCGCGCTCTCGGCGAGCATCGCGACGCCCACGGCGAGGGCCGCGAAGGCGGCGATCTCGGGTACCGCGGCGCTGAGCAGGTGCGTCCGCAGGATCCGCCCGCCGCCGGCCCCCGCGGCGCGCGCCGCCTGCACGTAGGGCAGCTCGCGCGTGCGCAGCGCCGACGCGCGGGTGAGCCGGAAGAGCGGCGGCCACGACAGGAGCGCCAGGATCAGGATCACCTCGGCCGGGCCGACGCTCTCGAAGGAGAGGCTGAGGACGATCAGCACCACGAAGGCGGGGACGATCAGGAAGAGGTCGGTGAGGCGCGAGAGGGCCGAATCGACCCAGCCGCCGCGCCACCCCGCCAACAGGCCGAGGCCCGCGCCGACCACCGTCGCGACGGCGGCGGTGACGAGGCCGATCAGCAGTGAGACCCGGCCGGCGACGAGGACGCGCGTGAGGACGTCCTCGCCGAGCTCGGCGGTGCCGAAGGGGTGCTGCCAGCTCGGCCCCTGATCGCGGGCCGCCAGGTCCTGCTCGCCGGCGCCGTAGGGCGACAGCGCCGGGCCGATCAGGCACGCGATCACGAC
>JAEMRL010000480.1 GCA_016463385.1 Thermoleophilia bacterium | reverse complement strand
CGAAGGGCGAGGCGATCCAGTCCTCCACGTCCTGCTCGGCCAGGCGCGGGATGCCGGCGGCGACCGACCCCACGAGCGGCAGCGTGTTGGCGGGCGGCGCGGGCAGGGGCGCGGGAGCCTCCGCCGCGGCCCGGTCGCGACACACGAACATCGCACGCGGCTTGGTCGGGTCGCGGCGGATGTGGCCGGCCGACTCGAGCTTGGCCAGGTGCGCGTGGACCGTCGAGGGCGAGGCCAGCCCGACCGCGAGGCCGATCTCCCTCACGGTCGGCGGATAGCCGCTGTCGCGGCAGTGGCGCGAGATGAAGGTGAGAATCGCGGTCTGACGCTCGGTCAGGTCGTCCATGCCGGGAATGCCTCCGGGACGCGAACAGGTGTTCTCAACGCTACCAGAGGTCGTGGCGAAATCCACAATGCGGAGTCGCGCACGCGCTCGTCTATACTGCTCCGACGCTCGCGCCTGTGGCGGAATTGGTAGACGCGCAAGGTTGAGGGCCTTGTGACCCATATGGGTCGTGGAGGTTCAAGTCCTCTCGGGCGCATGTCACGAGGGCCCCGCTCCGGCGGGGCCCTCGCTGTTTCATCGCCAGCAGGACCGCCGCCAGCAGACGAGCAGGCCCAGCACGTACCGGTGCGCGTGTCTCATACCGTCCTCATCGGCGCGCCGACGCCTCGGGGTGAGGGTGGTCGCCGAGATGTTCGGCCCGGCCATGGCCGGTCCTGCCGGGTGGCCGACCCGGGCGGCGCGACGGTTCACGGCGCGGGCGGCGCCGTCGCGCGGAGGCGGCGGCGCGGCACCCCCGGCCGATCAGCCGAAGATGTTGCCGATGATCTGGATGACGTAGGCCAGGATGTAGAGCTGGACCACGGCACCGAGGTACAGGGCGATTGCGATGACGGGGACCGCGATCGCGGCACCCACCCACTTGACGGCTGTATTCACGCCGGGAACCCTACCCGGCGCCACGGTCGTCCGGAAGGGGCGGGCGCGCGACAGGGGCACTCGGCCCGCGCGGGCGGGCGCGAGGACCCTGAATAGACTGGCCGCTCCGACCCCCGACGAGGATGGCCCGAGCGCAATGAGCACCGAGAACCCCCCCGCCTCCGCCGAGAGCACGCGTGCCGCGCTCCTCGCGGCGATCGAGATGCAGATCCAGGGCGCGCCGAACGCCACGACGCTCCTGCGCCTGGCGGAGGCCTACGCCTGGACGGTCGAGCCGGGCCAGGCCCACGGGGCGAGCGAGAGCGCCTGAGCGGCGGCGAGGAGCGCCCTGCCCCGGGCGCTCCCCGGTGCCGACAGCACCCGGGCCGCGGGGGCGTCCTCGACGATCCGGCCGCCGTCCATGACCGCGATCCGGTCGGCCGCCGCTCCGGCGGTCGCCAGGTCGTGGGAGATCAGGAGGTAGGCCAGCCCGTCCCGGGCGCGCAGGTCGGCCAGGAGCGCCATCACCTGCGCGGCGATCGAGGCGTCGAGGGACGACACCGGCTCGTCGAGCACCAGGAGGCGCGGGCGGAGCGCGAGGGCGCGGGCGATGGCGACGCGCTGCCGGGCGCCTCCCGAGAGCTCGCCGGGGCGTCGCCCGGCGTCGGAGGGCGTGAGCCCGACGCTCTCGAGCAGCTCTGCCACGCGGCGCCGCCGCTCGGCCCCCCGCTGCCGGCGCGACCCGCCGAGATCCCTCTGGGCATCGAGAGGTTCGCTGATCGAGCGGCCGACACTCAGCCTCGGGTTGAGGCTGAGATACGGGTCCTGGAAGACGATCTGGACCGCCCGGCTGAGCCGCGGGCGATCCACGCGGGCCCGGTCGACCACGACGGCGCCATCGAGGGCCACCTCCCCCGCCTGTGGGAGGGCGAGGCCGACGATCACCCGCGCGAGCGTGCTCTTGCCG
>JAEMRL010000479.1 GCA_016463385.1 Thermoleophilia bacterium | reverse complement strand
CTGTCGGCCCTGCGCGACGCCTGGGGCTGCGGGCGCCGCCAGGCGCTCGCGCTCGCCGGGCACCTGGACGCGACCGGCGTCACCCGGCGCGTCGGGGAGTCCCGGGTGCTGCGGCGGGGCGCCCGGCCGGGCTGACACGGCCTCTTTACAAATCGATGACAAACCGGGCGTGAGTCCGGCGGGGTGAGGGCGTTGGACGGGTGCATCGATCGACCCCGTCCCGAAGGAGATCCCCATGTCCCGCAGTGCCCTCGCCGCATCCCTCGCCGCCGCCGCCGTCATCGCCACCGTGGCCGTCGCCGGCTCCGGTGGTCCCTCCCCGGTCCCGACCGCCGACGCCGCGGCCCCGTTCTCGGTGTCCAAGAAGCAGTTCACCACCGTCCAGAAGGTCTCGATCGCCGCCGTGAAGAGGTCGAACGCCAACGCCAAGGCGATCGCGGCCCTGCAGACCACCGCGACGACGGCGGGCTCCGGGGGCGCGGGTCCCAAGGGCGATCCCGGGCCCGCGGGCGGCTTCGACCCGACGAAGGTGTCGCGTGTCACCGGCCCCAACGAGGTCCTCAACCCCATCGCGGCCTACAACTCGACCACCGTCACGTGCCCGGCCGGCTCCATCGCGATCGGCGGCGGCTGGTACCTCGAGGCGGGCGCCGAGAACGGCCAGCTGCACGTGGCGCGCTCGTATCCCTCGCCCACGCTCTCGAACTGGTCGCTGCGTATCCGCTACACCGGTGCCGCGGTCGCGAACCTGACCCCGTACGCGATCTGCGCGGGCGCCTGAGGGCGGCGATGACCGATCCCCGGCCCGCTCTCGACGAGCAGATGCTGGCGGACTGGGCGGCGGTGGGCCTCCGGAAGTTGGAGGCCCACCTCGCGCGCCAGGCCGCGTTCTGCGATTTTCTGCGTGAGCAGTCGCGCGACGCGGACGATCGCGAGGAGCCATCACCCCACCGGCACGCACCATGAGCACCCTCGACGCCACCGACGAGCAGCTCGGGCGCCGCGCTCTCGCGGGCGACCGCGAGGCGTTCACCGAGCTCTTCGGGCGCCACGAGAGCGGTCTCTTCAACGTCTCCCACCGGCTGACGGGCAGCCGCGAGGACGCCGCCGACATCACGCAGGAGGCCTTCCTGCGGGTGTTCTCACGGCTCGACGACCTGGCCGGCCGCGAGGTCAACCTGGCCGCCTACCTGCACCGCACCGCGCGCAACCTGGTCTACGACCGCAGCGCCCACGGCGCGCGCGTGGTGCCGACCGACGAGGTCGAGCGGGTCGCGGGCGCCGACGACTCGGCCGACGCCGACCCGGAGCTGACGGCCCTGATCGCCGACCAGGGCTCCGACGTCCGGGCGGCCAACGCCCGGCTGCCCGAGCGCCACCGCCTGGCGCTCGCCCTCCGGGAGCTGGAGGACATGTCCTACGAGGACATCGGCCGTGTCCTCGACATCACGCCGGGCGCGGTCGCGCAGCTCCTGGTGCGCGCGCGCAACGCCCTGCGGCGCGAGCTGCGCCTCGGCCAGGTCGACGCCGAGGCGATGGACGCAGGATGCCGTGCGCGCCTCGGAGACATCGGCGCCCTCATCGACGGGGAGCTCAACGCCGACCGGGCGCACGTCCTCACCCAGCACCTCGCCCTGTGTCCCGCATGCACCGAGGCGCGCGCGTCCTTCGAGCAGGCGCGGGTCACCTACCGGGCCTGGCTCCCGCTGCCGCTCATCGGGCTCGGCGCCGGCACCGCGCGCGCGGCCGAGGCCCGCGGGCTGGTGCGCTTCTCCGACTCGGCTCGGCGGGCGACGCTGCTGCGGCGCGGCGCCGGCGGGGGAGCCGGGGGCGTGAGCGGCCTGCTGGCCGGCCGCCGCCGCGCCGGGGCGATGGTCGGCGCGGGCGTGCTCGGCGCGCTGCTGCTG
>JAEMRL010000101.1:5129-7515 GCA_016463385.1 Thermoleophilia bacterium | reverse complement strand
CGAACGACGCCTCGACGTCGAGCTGGGTGAACTCCGGCTGGCGGTCGGCGCGCAGGTCCTCGTCGCGGAAGCAGCGCACGATCTGGTAGTAGCGCTCGATCCCGCCCACCATCAGCAGCTGCTTGAACAGCTGGGGGCTCTGCGGCAGCGCGTACCAGGAGCCGCGCTGCATCCGCGCCGGCACCAGGAAGTCGCGCGCGCCCTCGGGCGTCGAGCGGGTGAGCACCGGCGTCTCGACCTCGAGGAAGCCCTCGTCCTCCAGCACGCGGCGCATCGCCGACGCCACCCGGCTGCGCATCTCCAGCGCCCGCAGGCGGCGGGGGCGGCGGATGTCGAGGTAGCGGTAGGTGAGCCGCAGCTCCTCGGAGGCCTCCTGGCTCTCGTCCTCCACCGAGAAGGGCAGCGGGTCGGCCTCGGAGAGCATCTCGAGACCCTCCACGCGCAGCTCGACGGCACCGGTCGGGAGCGCCGGGTTGACCGTCTGGGCCGAGCGGGCGACGACCTCGCCGGTGACGCAGACGACGTCCTCCGGGCTGAGCGCGCCGGCCGCGCGGTGCACGTCCTCGCCGGCCTCGGGGTGGAACACCAGCTGGACGAGCCCTGAGCGGTCGCGCAGGTCGATGAACACCACGCCCCCGTGGTCGCGGCGCCGGTGGACCCACCCGGACACGCGCACGCTCTCGCCGAGGGCCTCCGCGGCCCCGGCGCAGGTGTGGCTCCGATAGCGCTGCGCACCGATCATCTACTCAGTTCCTCCACCAGGTCACCCAACGGGATCTCGCGCTGCTCGTGCGCCTCCATGTCGCGCACGGTGGCGACGCCGGCCGCGTACTCGCGGTCTCCGACGATCACCGCGTAGCGGGCGCCGAGCGTGGCGGCGTGCTTCATCATCGTCTTCAGGCTGCGCCCGCGCAGATCGCTCTCGCAGCGCAGGCCCGCCGCGCGCAGGCGCTCGAGCACCGGCAGCATCGGCAGCCGCAGCGCGTCGTCGAGCACCGCCAGGTAGCAGTCGATCTCAGGTGCGGCGTCCACCCCCTGCGCCTCGAGGGCGAGGACGATCCTCTCGATGCCGGCGCCGAAGCCGATGCCCGGGGTGGGCGGCCCGCCCAGCCCCTCCACCAGGCCGTCGTAGCGCCCGCCGCCGCCCACCGCGCTCTGGGCGCCGAGGGCGTCGCTGGTGAACTCGAAGACGGTCATCGTGTAGTAGTCGAAGCCGCGCACCAGGGTCGCGTCCTCGACGTAGGCGATCCCGAGCCGCCCGAGCGCCTCGAGCACCTGCTCGCGGTGAACCTGCGCCGCGGGCGAGAGGTGGTCGAGCAGCTTCGGCGCGTCGGCCATCACCGCCGCGACCCGGGGGTTCTTGGTGTCGAAGAGCCTCAGCGGGTTGACCCGCATGCGCTCCTGCGCGTCGGCGTCGAGCTCGGAGAGGTGGCGCTCCAGATACTCCACCAGCAGCGCGCGGTAGGGGCCCCGGCTCTCGGGGTCGCCCATGCTCCCGAGGCGCAACTCGAGTCCCGTCAGCCCGAGGCGCCGGTAGACGCCGTCGAGCAGGGCGATCACCTCGGCGTCGAGCAGCGGGTCGGAGCTGCCGATCGCCTCCGCCCCGAACTGCCAGTGCTCGCGGTAGCGCCCCGCCTGCGGCGCCTCGTAGCGGAACATCGGGGCCAGGTACCAGAGCTTCACGGGCAGCGGCAGCTTGTGCATGCCGTGCTGCACGAAGGCCCGCACGACGGGCGCCGTGCCCTCCGGACGCAGGCTGAGGCTCCGCCCGCCCTGGTCCTGGAAGGTGTACATCTCCTTGCGGACCACGTCGGTGCTCGTCCCGACTCCGCGGACGAAGACCTCGGTCTCCTCGAAGGTCGGCGTCACGATGCGCTGGTAGGCGTAGCGCTCGAGCGCGTCGCGGGCGACGTCGATCACGCGCTGGCGCAGGCGGCTCTCGGCCGGCAGGACGTCGCGGGTCCCCTTGGGCGCCGACGCGCGGCGCGTGTCGCCGCTCACCGCTTGGCCGACCCGGCCCGCTTCTCCTCGTAGCGGCGCTTCTGACGGCTGTAGCGGACACGGTCGAGGAAGAGGCCGAGCGGCACCATCAGCGCGAAGGCGATGACGGCGATCACGAGGGCCGGCACCGGCTCCTCGTCGGCGAAGAACACGAGGTACGGGAAGAAGACCCCGGCCACGAGGGCGGCCCGCACGAACACGCCGCGCGGCGAGGCGGGGACGGGCTCGCCGGCGGGGCGCCGGGGCGTGGACTTCTTCGGCGGCGCGGCCTCCAGGGCGGCGCGCCGGGGGCTGACCCCTCAGTCCATGATCGACACGGTGAAGAACTTGTCGGCGATCTTCTTGTGCGTGCCGTCCTTCAAGCTCTCTTCGAGTCTGCGCACAA
>JAEMRL010000101.1:0-5119 GCA_016463385.1 Thermoleophilia bacterium | reverse complement strand
GGCTGACGGCCGGCGGCGGACCCGCTCCCTTGCGGCGCTTGCGGCGGGCGGCCATCAGGCGGCCAGCCGCGTCGTGCGCGCGTGCAGCTCCAGGAGCTGCCCGGGGCGGAACCCGGCGAGGCCGAGGGCGGCCGGCGAGGGCCCGCCGCGCAGGGCGTCGCCGGGGATCAGGCCGACCAGCTCGGCATCCCCCGCCTCGATGCCGAGGCGCTCGGCCTCCGCGCGGACGAGGGCGATCACGACGGCGGGCGGCGCGGCCTTGCGGTCCTCGATGTTCATCGACACCTGGGCCATGCCGGCCTCTGGCAGGTAGAGGCCGAGCGCCCGCACGCCGGGAGGGCCTCCCCCGGCCTCGCGGACGCGGGCGGCGATCGTGCGGGCCTCGGTGACGGTGCCCTCGGGGAGCCAGACGTTCAGCGCGATCAGCGGCGGACGCACGCCCACCAGCACGGCGCCCGCGCTCGGGTGCATCCGGGGCGGCCCGGCGTCGGGCACGATCTCGCCCTCGGAGACCGCGCGCGTCAGCTCCTCCAGCCCGCCACGGCGGAAGTCGCGCGGCCGCGTGTAGTCGTGGGTCGCGACGGCGCCGTAGAGGAAGACCGGCAGGTTGAGGTCGGCGGCCAGGCGGCCGGCGAGGCCGCGCGCGATCTCGGAGGCGAACGGGATGTCGTCGTCGTCGATCGCGACGATCGGCGCCACGTCGAGCGCCCCGGTGCGCGGGTGGGCGCCGCGGTGGCGGCGCAGGTCGATGCGATCGATGCACTCGCCGGCGAGCGACACCAGGGCCTCCTGCAGCGCGAGGGGCTCGCCGGCGAGGCTGATCACGGTGCGGTGGTGGTCGGGATCGGAGTGGACGTCGAGCACGTGCACCCGCGGACGCCGGCAGGCGTCGACCAGGGCCGCGATCGTCTCGGGGTCGCGACCCTCGCTGACGTTGGGCACGGAGTACGCCGTGGGCGGCGCCGGCGCGGCCGGCATCGGCGCGTCGAGCAGCGCCGCACGTCCTTGTGCGCCCTGATGGGCTTCCCTATCGTTCACCAGTGAATCACCTTGACCGTACTCCTCCGCCTTCTCCGCTTCCTGACGCCGTACGCCGGCAAGGTGGCGGTCACCGCCCTCAGCGCCGTCGGCCTCATGGCGTGCAGCGTCACCTTGCCATACCTGACGGGCCGGGTGATCGACGACGTTCTCCGGGACGGCGACCGAAGTGCGCTCGCACCGCTCGTCTGGGCGGTCGTCGGGGTGGTGGTGCTGCGGATGGGCTTCGGCGTGGTGCGCCGCTGGGTGTCGGGCCAGGTGAGCCTGGCGGTCGAGTTCGACCTGAGGGCGCGGCTCTTCTCGCACCTGCAGCGCATGTCGCTGTCCTTCTACGACCGGATGCCGGTGGGGCAGCTGATGTCGCGCGCGACCAGCGACCTCCAGACCGTCCGCTTCTTCCTCGGGTACGGGCTGATCTTCCTCTTCATGCAGGCGTTCACCCTGATCCTGATCACGGGGATCCTGCTCTGGATGAACTGGTCGCTCGCCCTCCTGTCACTCCTCATGGGCCCGGCGCTGCTGGTGGTCGCCTGGCGGTACAGCCGCCGCTCGAACCCGGTGCTGATCGACGTGCAGCAGCGGGTCGGCGAGGTGACCGAGATGGCCGAGGAGAGCGCGGTCGGCATCCGCGTGATCAAGGCGTTCGGACGCGAGGCCGACCGCACCGACCGCTTCGGGGCGACGGCCCGCCGGGCGTATGACCGGAGCATGGACGCCGCCCACATCCGGGCCCTCTACCAGCCGCTGATGGGCTTCCTGCCCGTCCTCGGCCTGGCCGTCGTCCTGATCTACGGCGGCGTCCTCACCATCGACGGCGGCATGACCCTCGGCGAGTTCGTCGCCTTCTACCTCTACCTGACCCTCCTCATGGCGCCCTTCCGCTCGCTCGGGATGCTGGTGGGCCAGGCCCAGCGCGCGATCGCCGGCGGCACCCGCATCTTCGAGCTGCTCGACGCCGAGCCCGAGATCGTGGAGGCCGGGCGGCCGCAGCCGATGCCCGAGGGGCGAGGTCACGTGCGCTTCGAGCGCGTGGCCTTCTCCTACGGCCCGGACACGCCGCCGGTGCTCTCGGGCATCGACCTCGACGTCCCGGCGGGGCGCACGATCGCCCTGATCGGCCCGACGGGCTCGGGCAAGACGACGCTGACACAGCTCATCCCCCGCTTCTACGAGGCCACCTCGGGGCGCGTGCTGATCGACGGCGCCGATGTGCGCGACCTGCGCCTCGACCAGCTGCGGCACGCGGTCGGGATGGTCTCCCAGGACCCCTTCCTCTTCTCGACCAGCGTGCGCGAGAACATCGCCTACGGGCGGCCGGAGGCCACCGACGAGGAGGTGCGCGCGGCGGCGCGGATGGCCCAGGCGGAGGGCTTCATCGACGCCCTGCCCGAGGGTTTCGACACCGTCGTCGGCGAGCGCGGCCTGACCCTGTCGGGCGGCCAGCGCCAGCGTCTCGCGATCGCACGGGCGATCATCACCGACCCGCGCATCCTGATCCTCGACGAGGCCACGGCCTCGGTGGACGCGTCGACCGAGCGGGAGATCCAGAGGGCGCTCGCCGCCGTCATGGCCGGGCGCACGACGCTGGTCATCGCCCACCGCCTCTCCACCCTCTCCCTCGCCGACGAGCTCGTCGTGCTGGAGGGCGGCGAGATCGTCGCGCGCGGCACCCACGACGAGCTCTACGACTCGAGCGCGGTCTACCGGGAGATCCACGACGGCGGCCTCGCCCGCCCCGACCTGATCGCGCGGGACGCGTGAGCACCGCCGCCCCCACCGCCGCGGGCCTGCCCCGCGCAGGACGCGCCGAGCCGCCGCCCGCGCAGCGCAAGCTGCGCCGCCTGCTGCCCTACTTCCGCCCCTACGCCGGGCGCGCCGCGGCCACGGTCGGGCTGATGCTGGTCGTCACCGCCAGCGGCCTCGCGATACCGGCGCTCGCCCAGTTCGCGATCGACCACGGCATCACCGCCGGCGACAAGGGCGTCCTGCTGCTGGCCGTCGGCCTCTTCGTCGTCGCGGGACTCATCGGCTGGCTGGCCGGCTACTACCAGACCTACCTCTCGAGCTGGGTGGGCGAGCGCGTGCTGCTCGACCTGCGCACCGACACGTTCCGGCACCTGATGCGCCTCGAGCTCGGATACCACGAGCGCACGCCCACGGGCCGCACGGTCAGCCGCCTCACCAGCGACATCGAGGCGCTCGAGCAGCTGGTCACCGACGGCGTCACGTCGCTGGTGATCAACGGCCTCACCTTCATCGGCGTGGTGGTGATCCTGTTCACCTACGACGTCGAGCTGGCGCTGCTGACCTTCGTGATCTTCCCGGCGCTCGCCATCGGCACGGCGCTCTTCCGCGTCTACTCCACCCGCGCCTACCGGCGCACCCGCGAGCGCGTCGCCGACGTCCTGGCGACGCTGCAGGAGACGCTCTCGGGCATCCGGGTGGTCCAGGGCTTCGGCCGCCAGAAGCCCTCCGAGGACCTCTTCCGGCGCGTCAACGAGGAGTACCGCGAGGCCAACATGTCCACGATCCGGCTCTCGGGCACCTACTTCCCGGGCGTCGAGCTGCTGTCGGGCATCGGCACGGCGATCATCCTGTACTTCGGCGCGACGCGGGTGCTCGACCAGGAGGTGAGCGTCGGCGTCATGGTGGCCTTCGTCGGCTACCTGTCGAGCTTCTTCGACCCGATCCAGCAGCTCTCGCAGCTCTACAGCACCTTCCAGTCGGCGATGGCGGCGCTCGAGAAGATCTTCGGGGTGCTCGACACCGAGCCCGAGATCGCCGACACCCCCGGCGCCGTCGACCTGCCGCGCATCGAGGGCCGCATCGAGCTGCGCGACGTGAGCTTCGCCTACGACCGCACCCCGGTGCTGACGAATCTCGACCTGACGATCCCGGCGGGCGAGACCGTGGCGCTCGTCGGCACGACGGGCGCCGGCAAGTCGACCCTCGCCAAGCTCGTGTCGCGCTTCTACGACCCCGTCGAGGGCCAGGTGCTGATCGACGGGCACGACCTGCGCGGCGTCACCATGCGCTCCCTGCGCGACCAGCTGGCGATCGTGCCCCAGGAGGGCCACCTGTTCGCCGGAACCGTCGCGGAGAACCTCGCCTTCGGGCGGCCGGAGGCCACCGACGAGGAGCTCCGGGCCGCCGCCGACGCCGTCGGGGCGACCGGCTTCATCGAGGCGCTGCCCGACGGCTTCGCGACGCGGATCAACGACAAGGGATCGGGCCTGTCGGCCGGCCAGCGCCAGCTGATCTCCTTCGCCCGGGCGCTGGTCGCCGACCCGCGGCTGCTGATCCTCGACGAGGCCACCTCGTCGGTCGACCTGCGCGCCGAGCAGCTGATCGAGGACGCGCTGCGCGGCCTCCTGGAGGGCCGCACCGCGATCATCATCGCCCACCGCCTCTCCACCATCCGCGACGCCGACCGCATCGTGGTGCTCGAGGCGGGCCGCATCGTGGAGCAGGGCACGCACGACGAGCTGGTCGACCTGGGCGGCCGCTACGCCGCGCTCTACGGCGACTGGGCCGAGGTCTCCGGCACCACCTGATCCGACGCCGGCAGCCCGGCCGCTCAGGTCGATCCCGCGCCCGCCGAGGTTTGGTACGATCGCCAACGGCCCGTCCGGTGGTGGGGGATCGTCTAGCGGTAGGACGCCGGGTTCTGGCCCCGGTAGCGGGGGTTCGAATCCTCCTCCCCCAATCCCCTCCGGTTCGTGGTCGATAGGCCGGTCCGTGGCGCATTCGTCTAGGGGCCTAGGACGCCGCCCTCTCACGGCGGTAACACGGGTTCAAATCCCGTATGCGCTACTCGATGTCAGAAAGCCCCGCTCCGGCGGGGCTTTTCTCGTTCCGGGGCGCTCGCCGTTCCGTACCGCCGCGAACCCGGCGCGCCTCGTCCGCGCCCCACCACGCGCGCGGCGTCGGGGTATACGCTCGCCCCCGGCAGGCCCCTGAGAGGAGCGTGAGGGGTGCAGGTACGCATACGCCTCGGCGCCGGGCTCACCCAGCTCTCGCGGGCTCCGGCGCTCACGCTCGATCTCGACGACGGGGCGACGGTGGCGGACGCCCTCGCCCG
>JAEMRL010000478.1 GCA_016463385.1 Thermoleophilia bacterium | reverse complement strand
AACGCGCGCGGCCTCGGCAACGGCGAGGGCTACCAGTACCCGCACGACCACGAGGACGCCGTGCTCGACGAGTCGCTGCTGCCCGAGGGCATGGAGGGGACCGTCTTCTACGAGCCCACCGACCGCGGCCCCGAGGGCGAGCTCTCGGCCCGTCTCCGCGACCTCCGCGGCCGCCTGCGGGACGACGACCAGCCCTTCTGAGCCGGTCCACCACCTCGACGCACGGCGCCGAGCGCGCCGTCATGGAAGGATGTAGCGGATGAGCGAAGACGGACAGGGTCTCGGCGAGCGCCTCGACGCGGACATGAAGGACGCGATGCGCTCCGGCGACAAGCTGCGCCTCGGTGCGATCCGCCGGGCCCGTTCGGCGATCAAGAACGCCGAGATCGAGGCCCGCGGCCCGCTCGGCGAGGACGCCGCCGTCAAGGTGCTGCGCGGGATCGTCAAGCAGCACAGGGAGTCGATCGAGCAGTTCCGCTCCGGCGGCCGCACCGACCTGGTCGAGCAGGAGGAGCGCGAGATGTCCGTTCTCGACGCGTACCTGCCCGCCCAGATGGACGCCGCCGCCCTCGAGCCGATCGTGGCCGAGGTCATCGCGTCGGAGGGCGCCGCGGGCCCCGCCGACATGGGCAAGGTCATGAAGGCCGTGATGGCCCGCGTCGGCGCGACCGCCGACGGGAAGGACGTACGGGTCATCGCGCAACGCCTGCTGGGAGGCTGAAGATGAGCACCATGCCGCCAATGCCCGGTCCGCCCGGCGGACCCCCGCCCGAGGGCGAGCCGCCCGAGGGCCCCGCGTCGGCCGTGGGCGCCGGCACGCACACGCCGGCCGACTCGATGACCCGCTACGACAAGGAGCGGGACGTCTACCACTGCTCCTACGGGATCCCGGCGCCGGCGCTGACGGTGCTCGATCCCCAGCGCGAACTGGTGGTCCGCGTCGACCGCCACAGCTTCGCGGTGGTCGGCTTCTCGATCCCCGACTTCACCGAGTGGCACAAGAAGCACGCCGACGAGGAGGGCAACTTCGACGTCGACCTCCCCGCCGTGTGGCCGATGGACCAGACCGACGTGAGCGGCTCGAACGCGTCCTGGTAGGCGCATCGCCCCGGGCCCGGGGCAGGAGTCGGTGTGGGACTACCCGCGCCCGCCGCGGCTGGAGCCCGACGCCCGGCGGGTGCGGGTGGTGCTCGGCGGGGTGACGATCGCCGACACCACGGGCGCCCTCCGCGTGCTGGAGACGAGCCACCCGCCGACGTTCTACCTGCCCCCCGGCGACTTCCTGCCAGGCAGCCTGATACCGGCCGAGGGCGCGTCCGTCTGCGAGTGGAAGGGCCGCGCGGCGTACCACGACGTCGTCGGGGGTGGACGCACCGAGAGCCGGGCGGCCTGGTCGTACCCCGATCCCACCGGCGCCTTCGCCGCGCTGGCCGGGTACGTCTCGCTCTATCCGGGCCGGATGGACGCCTGCTTCGTCGGCGACGACCGGGTGCAGGGCCAGGAGGGCGACTTCTACGGCGGCTGGATCACGCCGGAGATCGTCGGGCCGTTCAAGGGGGCGCCGGGCACCTGGGGCTGGTGATCCCGCGGCGCCCGGGCGACCTCAGAGGCGCCCCACCCGGACCGGGGCGCCCGCCCGGACCGTGATCCGGAACGCGGCCCGCCCGAAGACGACACCGGCCGTCGCGGGGGCGCTAACGCGCAGGACGATCTGACCGGGCCCGATGCCCCGGAGCACCAGGGTGCTCCCGCGGACGATGACGCGACGGCCGTTCACCTCGACGACCGCACGGGGCGCCGCGCCGCGCAGCGTGACCACGAGCCGGCGGGCGCGGCGGTCGTAGCGGGTGCTGCGCCCGCGCGCGGCGGGGTTGCGCACGGCGGGGGGCGTCAGGGCCGCCGTGCGCATCCCCGC
>JAEMRL010000477.1 GCA_016463385.1 Thermoleophilia bacterium | reverse complement strand
ACCCGCCCGGTCAGCCGACGGCGACCGCTCCGCCGCTCGCGGCGGTGACCTCGCCCGTACGATCGACCGACAGGGTCAGCACGTCGTCACCGCGGCGCAGCCCGGAGACCGAGATCGCTCCGACGGTGCCGCGGGGCGTCACCCGCACCTCGTCCGCGGCGGGCTCGAGGCCCAGCAGGCTCGACAGCACGACGATCGAGGAGGCCGCCGACCACGCCTGCGGCCGGCACGACGCCGGGTAGGGCACCGGCCGGGTTCCGGAGTCACCGGAGTGCAGTTCGGGCATGCGGGAGTCGAAGCCCTCGGCCGCGGCCAGGAGCCCGGCAATGAGGGTGTCGGCCTGCTCGGTGAGCCCCTCGCGCGTCAGCCCGGAGATGGCGATCGCGGTGTCGTGAGCCCAGACGCTGCCGCCGTGGTAACCGAGCGGCCAGTAGCCGGCGGCGGTCGTCGACATGGTGCGCAGTCCGAAGCCCGACGAGAGGTCGTCGCCGACCAGGCGGGTGGCGACGGCGCGCGCCTGCGCGGGCGAGAGCAGCCCGGTGCCGAGCACGTGTCCGGCGTTGCTGGCCACGGCATCCACCGGCCGTTTGGCGGCGTCGAGGGCGATCGCCAGGAAGGGGCCGGCGGCATCCTCGAGCCAGAAGCTGGCGTGAAAGCGCTCGCGCAGCGCGGCGGCCCAGGCGCGCCAGGTGTCGCCGCCCTCCCGGCCGAAGTGATCGAGCAGGTCGGCGCCGTGCATCGCCGCCTCGTAGGCGTAGGCCTGCACCTCCACGAGCGCGATCGGCCCCTCGGCGAGGCGGCCGTCGGCCCACTGGATGCTGTCGCCGGAGTCCTTCCAGCCCTGATTGGCGAGCCCGCGCTGCGTCTCGTCGATGTACTCGAGCAGGCCGTCGCCGTCGGCGTCGCCGAAGTCGCGCATCCAGCCGAGGGCGGCCTCCAGCGCCGGCAGCAGCGCCTCGACCTCCGCCTCGGGCATCCCCCAGCGCCAGGCGTCGTGAAGCAGGCAGACCCAGAGCGGCGTCGCGTCGTGGGTGCCGTAGTAGAGGGGCGGCAGCACGATGCCCTCGCCGGGCAGCCGCAGCTCGCCGCGGCGCAGCTCGTGCATGATCTTGCCGGGGGCCTCGGCGATCGACGGGTCGAGGGCGGTGCCCTGCAGCGACGCCAAGGCGCGCAGGGTGCTAGCGGCGATCTCGGTGCCGAGCGGCAGCATCATGCGCGCCGCCCAGAGCGAGTCCCGGCCGAACAGGGTGAAGAACCACGGGGCGCCGGCGGCGAAGAACGGCTCACCCGGCGCGTGGGTGGTGGTGAGGCGCAGGGCCGCGAGGTCGTCCAACGCGGTCTCGACCCAGCGCTCGAGGCGGCGGTCGTCGGCGGTCACCCGGGCACCGGCCCACGGGGCCGGCGTGTCGACCCCGACGACGACGGCGCTCGCATCGGTCGCGCTCACGCCCCACCCGACGCTCACGCTGCCCCCGGCCGGGATCACCACCTCCCACGTGAGCTCGAGGAGGTTGTCGGCGACGTCCAGCCGCGCTCCGGGCGCCTCCAGTCGAGCGCTCACCGCGCCATCGGTCCACGTCGCGGTGCTGCCGTCGAGGTGGATGCCGCCGCCCGGCACGCCCGCCAGACCGGCCTTCACCCCGTCCATCGGCGAGAGGTCGGCCCGCAGCCGCGCGATCACCGTCGTCGTGATCGGCTCGCTGAGGCGGGAGGTGAGGGTGAGCCGGTCATCCATGCCATCGATGCGGGCGGTGCGGTCGAGGCGCGAGCGCACGTCGGGGTCGGCCCCGGGGCCGTCGAGCTGGCGGTGCAGGTGGTCGACGCGGGCCGTGCCCGCCCCGAGCCTCTCGGTGCCGACGTGCTCGCCCGACTCGCCCGCGATCAGGTAGTGGAGGGTGCCGATGACACGCACATCGG
>JAEMRL010000476.1:1547-1918 GCA_016463385.1 Thermoleophilia bacterium | reverse complement strand
GGCTGATGCTCGACGAGCGCGGCATCTTCGTGATGGGCACCGACACGGGGGTGGGGAAGACCGTCGTGACGGCCGCGATCGCCCTCGCCGCGCGCGCGCAGGGGCGCACCGTGGCCCCGCTGAAGCCCGCCCAGACCGGCGACGACGGCACCATCGCCGGCGACGCGCGCGTCGTCGCCTCGCTGATCGGCCTCGACGAGCCCTACGAGAACCTCTGCCCGTACCGCCTGCGGGCCCCGCTCGCCCCCGCGGTCGCCGCCCAGCTCGAGGGCGTCCGCCTCGACCCGGCCGTCGTCGTCGCCGCGTACGCCGCGCTCTCCGCCCGCTACGACCTCGTGCTGGTGGAGGCCGCCGGCGGGCCGCTCGTGCCC
>JAEMRL010000476.1:0-1537 GCA_016463385.1 Thermoleophilia bacterium | reverse complement strand
CCTGCACCGCCGCGGCCTCACCGTGCTCGGCACGGTGATCAGCGGCTATCCCGCCGAGCCGGGCCTCGATCACGTCACCAACCCGCAGGTGCTCGCCCGCATCAGCCCGGTGCCGCTGCTCGGCGTGATCCCGTTCGACGCGGATCTCGACGTCGACGCCGGCCGCCCCGGGGACCTCGCCGCCACCGGCCCTGCCGGCCTCGACCCCCTGCTCGGGGGCACCTTCTCTCCCGCCCGCTTCCGCCGCGCCGCCGACGCGCGGCTCACCGCCCTGACCTGACCCCTCACCGAGGAGCCGTCCGCATGGACCCCACCGACGCCGCGCACGTGATGCAGACCCCCGAGGAGTACGCCGACTTCCTCTCCGGCATGTCGTTCGACAAGCGCATCGAGATGATCAACAGCTTCCGCTGCGCCGAGCTGCAGGGCGCCGAGGAGCTGCGCGTGCTGTCGGAGACGACCGATGACCCGGATCTGGCGAAGAAGTTCGCCCGCCACGCCGCCGACGAGGAGAAGCACGGCGCCTACTTCGGCGAGATCATGCAGCGCCTCGGCGTCGAGCCCTTCGACCCGCCCGACGAGCCCGACCACATCACCATCGGCGGCCGGCTGATCGTGGACACGCTCAACGACATCGAGGAGATCCTCCCCACGCGCGGCGAGACCGTCGGGCTCGACCGGGTGATCCCGATCCTCACGCTCTTCCAGGCGGTCGAGAGCCGCGCGCTCGTGTCGTTCGAGGCCCACCGGCGGACCTTCGAGGCGGCCGATCCGGTGATCGCCGAGCGCATCGGCGAGATCATCGCCGACGAGAGCCACCACGCCGCCTACGTCCGCACCCTGCTCGACCAGTGGGCGGCCGAGGGCTGGGCCGACGAGGTGAAGGCCGCCCAGGAGGCCACCGACGCCCGCGAGGGCAAGGCGCGCGAATGGGCGGCCGAGCGCCTCGAGGCGGAGCGCCTCCGCGACGCGGGCGCGCTGCCCGCCTCATGACCGACGCCGCGGCCGAGCGGCGCGAGCGGGTCCTCGCCGCCCTCGTGGCGGCGGGGGCCGGCGGCGTGTCGGGCGAGGCGCTGGCCGAGGAGCTGGAGTGCTCGCGCGCCGCCGTGCACCGGCACGTCGATGCCCTCCGGCGCGACGGCCTGGCCATCGCGAGCGCGCACGACGGCTACCGGCTCGCGCCCGACGCCGACGCGGTGTGGCCGCTGATCGTCGCGCCGCGCCTCGAGGCGCCGCTCGCCGGCCCGGTCACGTGGCTGCGGGAGACCGGATCGACCAACGAGGGGCACGCGCTGCTGGTCTCGGTGCTGCTGAGGCCCGGCGTGCCGCCGGTCGATGCCGGCCTGCTGCCGCTCGTGGTCGCCGTCGGCGCCGCCGACGCCCTGGCCGCCGAAGCGGCGGAGGACGTCCGCATCATCTGGCCCAACGACATCCTCATCGGCGGCCGCAAGGTGGCCGGGATCCTCTGCGAGATGTCGGCCGACCAGGACCGCGTCGCCTGGGCGGTGGCGGGCATCGGGATCAACGTCCGCTCGGC
>JAEMRL010000100.1 GCA_016463385.1 Thermoleophilia bacterium | reverse complement strand
CGCCGACGAGCAGATGCTCGTGTAGTCCTTGAGCGCCGCGACCCGGCCGAGCAGGACGCGATCGCGGGTGGCGACCCAGCCGATGCGCAGCCCGGCGAGGCCGAAGGCCTTGGACATCACGCCGATGCTCACCGCGCGCTCCGACGCCTCGACGCCCGCCGGCAGCCGGTCGGCGGGGTCGTGCTCGAGCAGGCGGTAGACCTCGTCGCAGACGAGCGTCGCCCCGGCGGCCTCGGTCAGGGCGACCACCTCGGCGAAGATCTCCCCCGAGACCGTCGCCCCGGTCGGGTTGTGCGGCCAGTTGACGATCACCGCCCGCGCGCCGCCGGCCAGCGCCGCCGACAGCGCATCGAGGTCGGGGGCCCAGCCGCGGGCCGGGTCGAGGTCGAGCGGCAGCACCTCGGCCCCGGCCGCCCGCGCCACCTCGTGGAGAGACTGGTAGGACGGGCGCACGCAGACGGCGCGGTCACCGGGACCGGCGAGCGCGTTGGCCAGCAGGAAGATCGCCTCCTCCGCCCCGGCGCAGACCAGGACGTCGTCGGCGCTGACGCCCTCGTAGAGGCCCGCGATCTCCTCGCGCAGCTCCGGGTGCCCGGCCGATTCGGTGTAGCCGAGGCCCATCCCGTCCCAGAGCGCGCGCGAGTCCGGATCGGCGAGCGCGAGGAGCTCGGCGAGCGGCATCCCCTCCACGTCGGAGGCGCAGAGGTTGACCCGGACGCTGAACTCGAAGCGCGCGAACCAGCGCTCGAGGGTGAAGTCGGGGAGCCGCATGGCCCGCCGCCCGGTCGGGCTAGCCGACGTCCAGCGTGACGAACCAGGCCTTCTCGAAACCGTCGATCGCGGCGATCTTCTGGGCCGCGAGGCCCGGCACCGGGGAGTCGAGCGTCACGGCCATCACCGCGCCGCCGTCGTCGCGCGAGCGCGACACGGCCATCGAGGCGATGTTGACGTTGGCCCCACCGAGGATCGTGCCCACCCGCCCGATCTGACCGGGGACGTCCAGGTAGCGGAAGATCCCGATGTTCGGGGCGAGCTCGATCTCGATCGCCTGGTCGAAGGCCGACACGAGGCGCGGCCGCGAGGTGGTGCCGACCGTCGTGCCGCTGAGGCTCACCTCGCCCGAGCGCAGCGAGAGGCGGTTGGTGTAGTCGCGCGACCGCGGCGAGGTGGTCTCCGACCACTCGATGCCGCGCTCGGCGGCCAGCGAGGCCGCGTTGACCACGTTGACCGGCTCCTCCACCTTGCCGTGGAGCACGCCGGCGAGGATCGCCGAGGTGAGCAGGCGGGTGTCGAGCGTCGCGAGCTGGCCCTCGTAGGTGATCTCCATCGGCGAGGGACCGCCGGTGAGAGCCGTGATCAGCTGGCCGAGCTGGTTGGCCAGCGGCAGGAACGGGCCGAGCACCGCGAGGGCCTCGGGCCCCACGGAGGGGATGTTGACGGCCGAGGTGACGACCCCGCCGGTCAGCGCCGCGACGACCTGCTCGGCCACGACGACGCCCGCACGGTCCTGGGCCTCCTCCGTGGAGGCACCCAGGTGCGGCGTGACCACGACGCCCGGGAGGCCGAAGAGCGGGCTCTCGGTGACGGGCTCGGTCGGGAACACGTCGATGCCGGCGCCGCCGAGGTGGCCGGAGGTCAGGGCCGCCACGAGGGCGTCCTGGTCGACCACGTCGCCGCGGGCGGCATTGATCAGGCGGGCGCCCTTCTTCATCGCCGCGAAGGCCTTCTCGCCGACGAAGCCGCGGGTCTCCGGGGTGGACGCCAGGTGCAGCGTGATGAAGTCGCTGACCGCGTAGAGGTCCTCGGGGGTCGCGGCCTTCTCGACGCCGAGCTCGCGGTAGCGGCCCTCGGCGACGAGCGGGTCGTAGGCGACCACGACCATGCCGAGGCCCTTGGCGCGCTCGGCCACCATCTGGCCGATGCGCCCGAAGCCGACGACGCCGAGCGTCTTGCCGGTCACCTCGATGCCGCCGAACTTGGAGCGCTCCCACTTGCCCTGCACCAGGCTCGCGTGGGCCTGCGGGATGTTGCGGGCCTGGGACACGAGCAGCGCGATGGCGTGCTCGGCCGCCGACAGGGAGTTGGAGCCCGCGGCGTTGCAGACCACGATGCCGCGGCGGGTGGCGGCCGGGACGTCGACGTTGTCGACGCCGGTGCCCGCGCGCCCGACGACCTTGAGGCGGTCGGCGCGGGCGATCAGGTCGGCGGTCACCTTGGTGGCGCTGCGCACCACGATCGCGTCGTAGTCGGCGATGTGGCCCGCGAGCTCATCGGCGCTCCAGCCGAGCTCGACGTCGACGCTGAAGCGCTCCGACAGGAGCGCGACGCCCGCGTCGGCGATCTTCTCGGCCACGAGGACCCGCAGGTCGGCGCGCGCCAGCGTCCCCGTCGCCCCGGGGGTGGTGGAGGAGGTCAGCTCAGAACTCCGTGTCGATCCAGCTCATCATCCCGCGCAGGCGCTTGCCGACCTCCTCGACCGGGTGCTCCGCGTCGCGGCGCTCGAGGGCGTTGAAGCGGGGGCGGCCGATCAGGTTCTCGCTGAGCCACTCGTTGGCGAAGTCGCCGTTCTGGATCTCGGCGAGGATCTTCTTCATCTCCTTGCGGGTCTCGTCGGTGATGATCCGGCGGCCGCGGGTGAGATCGCCGTACTCGGCGGTGTTGGAGATGGAGTAGCGCATCCCGGCGATGCCCTTCTCGTACATCAGATCCACGATCAGCTTCAGCTCGTGGAGGCACTCGAAGTACGCGAGGTCCGGGTTGTAGCCGGCCTCGGTGAGCGTGTCGAAGCCGGCGCGGACCAGCTCGGTGAGGCCGCCGCAGAGCACGACCTGCTCGCCGAAGAGGTCGGTCTCGGTCTCCTCCGCGAAGGTGGTCTCGATGACTCCGGCGCGCGTGCAGCCGATGCCCTTGGCGTACGCCAGGGCCGTCGCCTTGGCCGTGCCGGTCGCGTCCTGTGCGACGGCGATCAGGCCCGGCGTGCCGGCGCCCTCGGCGTAGGTGCGGCGCACCAGGTGACCCGGGCCCTTGGGGGCGCACATGATCACGTCCACGCCCTCGGGCGGGACGACCTGGCCGAAGTGGATCGCGAAGCCGTGCGCGAACAGGAGCGTGTTGCCGGGGACGAGGCCGGGGGCGATGTCGCTGATGTGCAGCTTCGCCTGGAACTCGTCGGGGGTGAGGATCATCACCAGGTCGCCGGCGGCCGCGGCGGCGGCGGGCGACAGCACCTCGAGGCCCTCCTCCTTCGCGGCGGCGACCGAGGACGAGTCCTCGCGCAGGCCCACGACGACCTTCACACCGGAGTCGCGCAGGTTGAGGGCGTGCGCGTGGCCCTGGCTGCCATAGCCGATCACGGCAACGGTCTTGCCCTTCAGGACCTCGAGATCGGCGTCGTCGTCGTAGAACATCGGCACGGTGGTCGCTCCGGGGGCGTGGAAGTGGCGGAAGGGAGCCCGGTCGGGCTCAGGTGATGGACGCGCCGCGCGCGAGCGCGACGACGCCGGTCTTCACCAGCTCGATCAAGCCGAACGGGCGAAGCAGCTGCTCGAAGTTGATGAGCTCGTCGGTCTCGCCCGTGACCTGGATGGTCAGCGACTCCGGGGTGACGTCGATGATCCGGGCCTCGAAGATCTCGACGAGCTGGATCACCTCGCTCCGGGTGCGCGCGTCGGCGGCGACCTTCATCAGCGCCATCTCGCGGGACACCGCGTTCTCGGGGTCCATGTCGCGGATCTTGATGACGTTGACGAGCTTGTCGAGCTGCTTGGTGATCTGCTCGACCGGGAACCGGCTCGCATCGACCGCGATCGTCATGCGGGAGCGATCCGGATCCTCGGTGGGGCTCACGGCCAGGGAGTCGATGTTGTACCCGCGACGGGTAAACAGTCCCGCGACGCGGGACAGGACTCCTGGCTTGTTCTCCACCAGGACCGAGAGAGTGTGCTTCACGGCCGGGCAGCATACCCGACCGCGTGCCGCGTTCCCGGGAACGTTCTCCGGAGCCACTACGCTTCGCCCATGGACGGGCGCCTCCTGGTGGTTGAGGACGACCCCCAGGTGCGGGCGATGCTCTCCCGCGCGCTGGGGTACGAGGGGTTCGAGGTGGTCACCGCGGCGACCGGCGCGGCCGCCATGGCCGAGCTGCGGGCGGCCCCTCCCGAGCTGATCCTGCTCGACCTGCTGCTGCCCGACGAGGACGGCATGGAGATCTGCCGCAAGGTGCGTGCGGCCGGCGAGCACCTGCCGATCCTGATGCTGACCGCGCGCGACACGGTCACCGACCGGATCGCGGGACTCGAGGCCGGGGCCGACGACTACCTGGTCAAGCCGTTCTCCACGGCCGAGCTGGTGGCGCGCGTGCGCGCGCTCCTGCGCCGCGCCCGCGACCGCGACCCCGGGCCGGTGCGCCGCTTCGG
This sequence comes from Thermoleophilia bacterium, assembly GCA_016463385.1. Taxonomy (GTDB): domain Bacteria; phylum Actinomycetota; class Thermoleophilia; order Miltoncostaeales; family Miltoncostaeaceae; genus Miltoncostaea. The sequence goes on along the minus strand of JAEMRL010000100.1, from coordinate 3,166 downwards.
CGACCTGACGCTCGACTCCTCGACCCACGAGGTGCACCGCGGAGGGCGACTGGTGCCGCTGACCCGGCGCGAGTTCGACCTGCTGGCGCTCTTCCTCGACAACCCCGACGCCGTGATGCCGCGAGAGCGGCTGCTCACCGACGCCTGGGGCTTCGCCTCGAGCGTCGAGACGAACGCCGTGGACGTCTACATCGGGTACCTCCGGCGCAAGCTGGAGGAGGACGGCGAGCCCCGCCTGATCCACACCGTGCGGGGAGTCGGCTACGTGCTGCGGGCGCGATGAGGCTTCAGACCCGGATCGCGCTGGCGGCCGCGGCCGTCGTGCTCGGCGCCGTCGCCCTGTTCGCGGTGGGCGCCTACCTGCTGATCTCCGAGCGCGCCTACGACCGGCTGGACCGCTCGCTCAACGAGACCGCCGACCAGGTCACCCGCGAGCTGTCGGGTCCCGACCTCGGCGGGCGCGACTTCACCGAGCCGCCCACCCCGAGCGCGCCCGTGCAGCCATCGCAGAGCGCCGACCCCGACGCCGCAGGGACGCGGGTGGAGCTCGATCCCTCGGGGACCACCGCGCCGAGCGGCCCGCGCACGGTGGTGCTCGACGGCGAGCGCTACCGGCTGCTCGTGCGGGCGCTCGAGACCGGCGCCGACGGTGGGCGCCGCACCGTGGCGGTGGCGCGCCCCCTCACCGACGTCGAGCAGACCCTCGACGAGGTGGCCCTCGGCCTCGGCGTCGCCGCGCTGGTGGCGGCGCTCCTCGCCACCGGGGTCGCGCTGGTGATCGTGCGCCGGGCCCTGCGCCCGCTGACCGACGCGCAACGGGCCGCCGACCGGGTGGCCGACAGCCAGGACCCCTCGATGCGCGTCCCCGAGGGCCGCGCCGACGAGGTCGGCGGGCTCGCCCGGGCGATGAACCGGATGCTCGGGCGCCTCGAGGACGCCCAGGGGAGGCTCCGCGCCACCCTGGCCGAGCAGCGCCGCTTCGCGGCCGACGCCTCGCACGAGATGCGCACGCCGCTCACCGCCCTGCGCGGCGAGATCGACACCCTGCGCGCGCACGACCTGCCCCCCGCCGACCGGGAGGCGGCGCTCGCCGACATGGCCGAGGCCGTCGAGCGGATGGACCGGCTGGTCGCCGGGCTGCTCGGCCTCGCGCGGGTTGACGGAGAGGACGGCAGGGCCGAGCCGATCGATCTCGGCGAGATGCTCGGCGAGCTGACCGACGTGGACGAGTTCGAGGAGGCGCCCGCCGGGCTGGTGGTGGTCGGGGACCCCACCGCGGTGCGGGGCATGCTGGTCAACCTGCTCGACAACGGCCGGCGGCACGGGGGCCGCGTGAGCGTGACGCTGCGCGGCGAGGGCGGGGAGGCGGTCGTCCGGGTGTCCGACGACGGGCCCGGCATCGCCGAGGCCGACCGCGAGAGGATCTTCGACCGCTTCTACCGCGCGGCCGGCCGGCGCTCCTCGCCGGGGGCGGGCCTCGGGCTGCCGATCGCCCGGGCCACCGCGGAGCGCTGGGGCGGGACGCTGGCGCTGCTGCCCTCCGAGGAGGGGACCGCCTTCGAGGTGCGGCTGCCCCTCGCGCGGGGCGCCGCGCTCACGTCAGGCCGCTCTTCTCCCTGACGAGCGCTCCCACGCGGGCGGGGTCGGCCCGGCCGCCGGAGGCCTTCATCGCCTGGCCCACGAAGAAGCCGACGAGCTTGTCCTTGCCGTCGCGCAGCTGGGCGGCCTGATCGGGGTTCTCGGCGAGCAACCGCTCGACGATCTCCACGAGCGCGCCCTCGTCGGAGATCTGGCCGAGGCCCTTCTCCTCGACCACCGCGGCAGGGGCCGCCCCGCTCACGATCACCTCCGCCAGCACCTCCTTGGCGAGCGGCACCGACAGGGTGCGGTCGTCGATCAGGCCGATCAGCTCGGCCAGGTGGGCCGGCGTGACCCTGCTCTCCCAGGGCTCCTGGCCGAGCTCGCGCAACTGGGCGCGCAGCTCGCCGCGGACCCAGTTGGCGGCCGCCTTGGGGTCGGCTCGGCCCGCGACGTCCTCGAAGTAGGCCACCAGCTCCTGCGGCTCCGAGAGCACCTCGGCGTCCTCGAAGCTGATGCCGAGATCGCGCACCCAGCGGCGGCGGAGATCGACGGGCAGCTCGGGCAGCCCGGCCCGCAGCTCCTCGATCCAGGCCCGGTCGGGCACCACGGGCACGAGGTCCGGCTCCGGGAAGTACCGGTAGTCGTGGGCCTCCTCCTTGCTGCGGAGGCTGTGGATCTCGTTGAGGTCGGGGTCGTAGTGGAGGGTCTCCTGGGTGACCGTCCCGCCGGCCTCGAGGATCGCCACCTGGCGCGCGATCTCGGCGTCCACGCCGCGCTCCAGGAAGCGGAAGCTGTTCATGTTCTTGAGCTCGGTCTTGGTGCCGAGCTCCGTCGAGCCCGCGGGGCGCACGCTGACGTTCGCGTCGGCGCGCATCGAGCCCTCGTCCATGTTGCAGTCGCTCACCCCGAGCCGGCGCAGCGTGGACCGCAGCTGGCGCAGGAAGGCCCCGGCCTGCGCGGAGGTGCGGATGTCGGGCTCGGAGACGATCTCCAGCAGGGGCGTGCCACCACGGTTGAAGTCCACGCCCGAGCTCTCGGCGCCGGCCCTGCGTCCGCCCCCGCCGACGTGCACCAGCTTGGCCGCGTCCTCCTCGAGGTGGGCGCGCGTGATGCCGACCGGGAACTCCCCCTCGGCCGTCAGCACCGAGACGTGGCCGCCCACGCAGATCGGCTCGTCGTACTGGGAGATCTGGTACGCCTTGGAGAGGTCCGGATAGAAGTAGTTCTTGCGGTGGAACTGCGAGTGCGGGGCGATCTCGCACCCGAGCGCCAGGCCGGCCACGATGGCCAGCCGCACGGCCTCCCGGTTGAGCACGGGCAGGACGCCCGGGTGGGCGAGGCAGACCGGGCAGGTGTGGCTGTTGGGCGCGTCGCCGAAGCTGAGCGCGCAGCCGCAGAACATCTTCGTCCGCGTCAGCAGCTGGACGTGGATCTCCAGGCCGATCACCGGCTCCCAGCGGCTGAGGTCCACCGCGCTCACGCCACGCCCGGGGGCGAGGGGTCGAATGCGAGCGCCTGCTCCAGCGCGTACGCGACGTCGAACAGGCCGTTCTCGCTGAAGGCCGGCCCGGCGATCTGGAGCCCC
>JAEMRL010000475.1 GCA_016463385.1 Thermoleophilia bacterium | reverse complement strand
GTGCAGACCTTCCGCACCGAGGCGGAGGCCGTGGCCAAGGCGAACGCGACCCGCTACGGCCTGTCGGCGGGGATCTGGACCGAGAAGGGCTCGCGCATCCTCTGGACCTCGCAGCGCCTGCGCGCCGGCGTGGTCTGGGCCAACTGCTTCAACCAGTTCGACCCGGCGAGCCCGTTCGGCGGGGTCCGTGAGTCGGGCTTCGGCCGCGAGGGCGGCCGTCAGGGCCTCGCCGAGTACCTCACGCTGGCGCCGGTAGGCGCATGAGCGAGCGCCTCGAGGTCCGAAAGACCTACAAGCTCTTCATCGGGGGGGCCTTCCCCCGGTCGGAGTCGGGTCGCACCACCCCGGTGACGGCGCCGGACGGCCGGCTGCTGGCGCACGTGGCCCAGGCCTCCCGCAAGGACGTGCGCGACGCCGTCCGGGCCGCGCGCGGCGCCCAGGCGGGATGGGACGGGCGCACGCCCTACAACCGGGGCCAGATCATCTACCGCATCGCCGAGGTGCTGGAGGGGCGGGCCGCCCAGCTCACGTCCGAGCTCGAGGCCGTAGGGATCGCCCCCGCCGTGGCGCGGGCCGACGTCGAGGGCGCGATCGACGCGGCGGTCTACTGGGCCGGCTTCACCGACAAGCTGGACGCCCTCGCGGGGGGCGTCAACCCGGTGGCGGGCCCCTTCCTCAACCTCTCGACGACGGTGCCGCTCGGCGTCTGCGCGCTGGCCTGCCCCGACACCGGGGTCCGTGGGGTCCTGTCGCTGGTGTGCCCGGCCATCATGGCGGGCAACGCCGTCGTGGCTCTCGCGGGCGGCCCGGCGGCGCTCGTCACGAGCACCCTCGGAGAGGTGATCGCCACCTCCGACGTGCCCGGGGGCGTGGTCAACCTGCTGACCGGCGATCACGCGCAGCTGCTGCCCTGGCTCGCCGACCACGACGACGTGGACCTGATCGACCTCTCCGGCGCGCCGGAGGGCTCGGCGCCCGACCTCGAGGCGCGCGCAGCGGAGAATCTCAAGCGGGCCGTCCGCACCGGCGGGGCGGAGGACCTGCGCACCGCGATGGCCTTCTGCGAGATCCGCACCGTCTGGCACCCGGCCCGCATCTGATGAGCGTGGTCCACGAGGAGGTGGCCGCCGCCCTGGCGGCGGGCCGGCCGGTGGTCGCCCTCGAGTCGACGATCATCGCCCACGGGCTGCCGCGCCCCGACAACCTGCGCGTCGCCGCCGAGATCGAGGAGGCCGTCCGCTCCGAGGGCGCGGTGCCGGCCACCATCGCCGTCGTCGGGGGCCGGGTGCGCGTCGGGCTCGGGCCGGACGAGCTGGAGGCGATCGCCACCACGTTCGACGTCGACAAGCTCAGCCTGCGCGACCTGGGCCCGGGCATCGTCAGCGGTCGTCCCGGGGCGACCACGGTCGCCAGCACCGCCTACATCGCCGCGCGCGCGGGCATCCGGGTGTTCGCGACCGGGGGGCTCGGGGGCGTCCACCGTGAGGCGTCCACCACCTTCGACGAGTCGGCCGACCTCGCCGGGCTCGCGGCGACCCCGATCGTGGTGGTCTGCGCGGGGGTGAAGTCGATCCTCGACGTGGGCGCGACGCTGGAGCGGCTGGAGACGCTCTCCGTGCCGGTGGTCGGGTTCGGCACGGACCGTCTCGCCGGCTTCTACCTCTCCGACTCGGGCCACGGCCTGCCCTGGCGCGAGGACGACCCGGCGGGGATCGCGGCCATCCAGCGCGCGCGGGACGCGCTCGGGCTGCCCCAGGCCCTCGTCGTGTCGAACCCGCTCCCCGAGGACCTCCAGATGGACCCCGGTCTCCACGACCGGGTGCTGGCCGAGGCCCTGGCCGCCGCCGACGCGGCGGGGATCGCGGGCAAGGACGTGACCCCGTTCATCCTCGGGCGCTTCCACGAGCGCACGGAGGGGGAGAGCCTG
>JAEMRL010000099.1 GCA_016463385.1 Thermoleophilia bacterium | reverse complement strand
GCCTGGCCGGCTTCGTCGTCGGCGCCTACCGCCTCGACGCGCTGATGCGCAGCACGTCGGCGGCGATCATCTCGGGGCTGCCCGTGGAGGTGCGCGACGGGACGACGCTGATCTCCGAGCCCGCGCCGGGCGCCGCGGGCGGCTCGCGCACCACGGTGCGGGTGGGCGGACGCACCTGGACGGTGCTGGTCGGCCCGGCGCCGGTCTCCCTCGGCTCCCCGCTGATCCTCCTCGCGACCGGCCTCTGCATCACCATGATCGCCCTGATGCTCGCGGTGACGGTCGCGCGCCGCGACCGCTACGCCCGGCGGGCGGTGGCCACCGCCACGGCCGAGCTGCGCGCGAGCCGGCACAGCCACCGCACGCTGGTCGAGAACGCGCCCGATGTGGTGACGCGCTTCGACAGCGACCTGCGCATCCTCTACGCCAATGCGGCGATCGGCCGCATGACCGGACACCCGCCCGACGCCTTCGTCGGACGCAACCTGGACGAGGTGGGGCTCGCGGACGAGGTCGTCGAGGCGCTGGCGAGCGCCGTCCTCGACGTGTTCGCGACCGGAACAGAGGCCGACGTCACCTTCGAGGTCATCACCCCCGAGGGCCTCGCCGCGATGCACGCGCGCCTGGCGCCGGAGCCGGGGCCGGACGGCGGCGTCGAGAGCGTCCTCGCCATCTCCCGCGAGGTCACGGCCCAGCGCACGGCGGAGGACGGGCTGCGCGCGAGCGAGGAGCGCTACCGCTGCCTGGTCGCGGCGATGTCCGACGGCGTGATCCTGCACGCGGCGAGCGGCGCCGTGATCGCCTGCAATCCCGCCGCCGAGCGGATCCTCGGGATGACCGCCGCGCAGATGATGGCGCGGGCCGCCGCCGGGGATCACTGGACCGCCCTCCGCGACAACGGCCGGCCCTTCCCCCCCGAGGAGCACCCGGCCCGGGTCACCCTGCGCACGGGACTACCCCAGCGCGACGTCACGATGGGCGTGCAGGGGCCCGGTGGCGCCCTCACCTGGATCAGCGTCTCCACCGAGCCGGTCGAGGGCGGCGACGCGGCGGCGGTGTGCTGCTTCACCGACATCACGGACCGCCGCCGCGCCGCGCGGGAGCAGGTGGCGCTGCAGCGCATCGCCACGCTCGTGGCCACCGAGGCCGAGCCGGAGCGGGTGCTGGAGCGGATCGCCGAGGAGGCCGGCGACCTCCTGGGTGCCGACGCCGCCGAGGTGCTCGGCTTCGGCGGGAGCGGGATGTACGTGACCCTGGAGGCCGTCTGGACGCGGCACGGCCTCCCGGCGCCCGAGCGCGGGGGCTCCATCCTCCTCCCCCAGGACTCGGTCAGCGCGGCCGTCGCGCGCACGGGGGCGCCCGCGCGCGCCGACGGCGGGGCGGCGGACGGGTCGCCGGCCGGCGTGGCGGTCCCCGTGGTCGTGGACGGCGCCCTCTGGGGGTCGCTCGGCGTCGCGAGCATCCGGCCGGCGCCGCTGCCCGCGGCCGCGGAGGCCCTGCTGAGCCGCCTGGCCGAGCTCGCCGCACTCTCGATCATGTCGGCGTCCGCGCGCGACCAGATGACGACGCTCGCGTCCACCGACCATCTGACGGGGCTCTGGAACCGGCGCGCCTTCCAGGAGCGGCTCGCCGCCGAGCTCGAGCGCGCACGCCGCTACGAGCGCCCGATGTCCCTCGTGATGCTCGACATCGACCACTTCAAGCGCATCAACGACGAGCATGGCCACCCAGTGGGCGACCGTGTGCTGATCGAGGTCGCCAGCCGCCTGTTCGCGACCGTCCGCGAGGGCGAGGTGGTCGCCCGGGTCGGCGGCGAGGAGTTCGCCTGGATCCTGCCGGAGACCGACGGCGACGGCGCCGTGGCCGCCGCCGAGCGGGTGCGCACCGCGATCGCCGCCGAGACGTTCACCGGAGTGGGCCGCCTGACGGTCTCGCTGGGGGTCTGCGACCTCGACGAAGGCGAGACGGCCTCGGAACTCGTCCGCCTGGCCGACCGGGCCCTCTACTGGGCCAAGGCCGGAGGCCGCGACCGCGTCGCCCGCTACGCCCCCGGCGTCATGCCCGGCGCGGTCGGTGCGCTCTAGAGGTAGCCGAGCGGGTTGACGGCCGAGCCGTTGACCCGGACCTCGAAGTGCAGGTGGACGCCGGTCGAGTGACCGGTGGTGCCCATGCCCGAGACCACCGTGCCCTGCCCGACGCTCTGGCCGACCGATACGGCGATGCTGGAGTTGTGCGCGTAGGCGGTGCTGATGCCGTTGCCGTGGTCGATGACGACGAGGTTCCCGTAGCCGCCGCTCCAGCCGGCGACGATCACCGTGCCGGCCGCGGCCGCGGCGATGGGCGTGCCGCTCGCGCCGGCGATGTCGATGCCCTCGTGCATGCGGCCCCAGCGCGGGCCGAAGCCGGAGGTGATCGAGCCGCCGACCGGCCAGACGAGCCCGGCCGACGACGGCGCCCCGGTGGCGACGGTGCCGCTCGGCGCGGACGGCAGGCCCTGCGCCGCGCGGATCTTCGCGGCGAGCGCGGCGGAGCGCTCCTGGAGGTTGCGCGCCTCGGCCTCGATCTCCTTGCGGTCGCCGCGCACGTCGTCGAGGAGAGCGCTCCGGCCGGCGAGCAGCTTCTTGACGCCGGCCTCCTCCTTCTCGAGCCCGGCCTTGGCCTCGGCGGCCTCGGCGGCGGCCTCGCGGGCGCGCTCCTCGGACACGAGCACGTCGGCGCGCACCTCGGCGATCGCGTCGCGGCTGCGGCGGGTCTGGTCGGCGTAGGCGGCCACCGAGCGGGCGAGGTCGCCGTCGCGGTCGGCGATCGACTCGATCAGGTCGGTGGTCTCGATCGCCTCCGTGAGGCTCCCGGACTGGACCAGCACGAGGATCGGGTCGGGCTCGCCGCGCACGTAGAGGTCGACGAGGCGCCGCGAGAGCAGCTCACGACGCCGGGTGAGCACCTCGGTGGCCTCGGCGAGACGGGCCTTCTCGATGTCGAGGCGGCGGGTGAGCGCCTCGAGGCGGGCGCGGACCTCGGCGAGCTCGGCCTCGAGGCGCTCCGAGCGCGCGCGCAGGGGCGCGAGCCGGGCCTCCAGGGTCCGGATCCTCCGGGTGTACTCCTCGACCTCGCCGGTGAGGACGCTCTCACGGCTGCGGGCCGCCTGGGCGCGCTCCTGGGCGCGCTCGAGCCGCTGGTCGACCGTGGCCTTCTCGTCGGAGGGGGCCGACCAGGCCACCACCGGCAACGCGGCCGCCGCCGACGAGAGCACGAGGATCGTCGCCGCCCGGCGCCAGGGCGCCGGGATGCGCCAGCCGGTCACCGGGTGGCGCGCGCCTGCGTCCGAGCGGCGGGGTCCACGGCCACGAGGTGCGGGTACGGGTTGGTGGCGGAGCCTCCACCCGGGTGGATCTCGAAGTGCAGGTGGGGGGCGCCGTAGCGCGCGTCGCCGGTGTTGCCGACCGTGCCCACCAGCTGGCCCACGGCCACCTTCGACCCCTCGGCCAGGCCGTCGGTGATCGTCGTCATGTGGGCGTAGTAGTACTGGGTGCCGTCGGCGCGCTCGAGCCAGAGGGAGATGCCGCCCAGCCCGGACTCGGTGCGTGACAGCCGGATCACGCGGGCGTCGGCCACGGCCAGCAGCGGCGTGCCGCGGTCGGCCATGATGTCGTTGCCCTCGTGGCGGCCCTGGTGGCGGGCGTCACCGAAGTCGTCGGTGTAGCTGTTGGCGCCGCCCACGGGGAACACCAGCAGGTAGGGCGAGGCGCCCGGGGCGATCTTCGGCGTGACGGGCGCCGCGGCCGCGGCCGTCAGCCGTGCCCGGAGGCCGAGGCGGATCAGGAGCGCCTTGTTGGCGACCCCGGTCGCCTTCATCTTGAGGCGCTTCTGGATCTTCCTGACGGCCCGCTTGGTCGCGGGACCGAACTCGCCGTCCACCACTATCCGCAGGCCGCGGCGACGGAGCTCCGCCTGGAGGTCCTTCACGAGCTGCCCGGTGGAGCCGATCCGCAGGAGCACGGGGGTCGTGGCGGGTGCGGCTGCCGGGGCGGTCGCGGGAGCCGATGCGGTGGGAGCCGGAGCCGCCGCCGGCGCGGGCGTCGTGCTCGGGGGCGGCGGTACCGCCACGTCCTGGGCGGCGGCCGACGCCGCGGAGATGAAGAGGGTCACTGCCACCACCATGGCCCTCACCGCGAGGCGAGGAAGCCGGCCGTGACCGTCTTTGGTCGGTCGGACTCTGATCCTTCGGCTCCTTTCCGCCACGGCATCGGGCCGCGACTGGGGACCGCCGGCTTGGGGACACATCCCGGCCGTCCCTCGGAAGCTGCGTGGGAACCCGGGCACTCTAAGCGGCTTCGGCGGGGGTGGTCAACCCCTTGAGGTTCCCCTTCGGGACAGGTGTCCCTTCTGGAATTCAGACCTGTCGAGGAACGCCTTCGCGGGCCTCAGGCTGCATTGCCAGGCGTTTCTCGGCGCTTCCGCAATCCCCTCAGGAGGAACACCACCAGCAGCACGCCGGCCAGCCCGGCGAGGATCAGGCCGTTGACGAGGGTGCTGGAGCTGCCCCCGCCCGAGGACGCCTGGAGGGGCGGGCAGTCGCCATAGCGCGCGATCCAGAGGTTGTCGCCGGCCGGGGTCTCGTCGGCGTTCGTGCTGCCCGGGCCTCCCGCCAGGCGGAACCGGTACCGGATCTCCAGGGCATCCCGCAACGAGCGTGCGAAACCGGTGACGTCGCTGCCCTCGCAGGTCTCCTGGCCGATGTCGCCGACGCCGCCGCGAGCGAAGAGGTCGAAGCCCGGGTTGTCGCCGCTGCCGCTGCCCAGACGGAAGTCGAAGGCGTTCAGCAGCGGGGCCTCGGCAGGGAGGTCGGGCAGGGCGGCCAGCGTCGCCGGATCGGGCGCGATCCCGCTCAGGGGGCGGTCCAGTGACACCAGGGCGTCGAGCTGGTCGGCGGTGTCGACCGGGTGCGCCGACTCGAGCACCAGCTCGCCCGTCGCCTCGTCGCGGGTGGCCGCGATCTGCTCGTCGCCCGCCGACCAGCCGGCGTCCGACAGGAGCGGCGCGAAGCGCGCCGCCGCCTCTGCCGGGTCGGCGTCGGGCGACAGACCGAGCGCCTCCTGGGCGGCGGTGTCGAGCGCCAGCCTCAGGCCCACCGATCCGCGGGCGTCGCGGTCGAGGTCGACGTCCATCTCGAAGGCCGCCTGGCACCCCGTCGCGACGAGCGCCGCGAGCGCCAGGGCGATACCCGCCGCGAGGCGGCGGATCACGGCGCCGAGAGCTCGTCCGCGCGCCGCATCAGCTCCACGGCGCGTGCGCGCTCGGCGCCGTCCAGCGCGGCGAAGTCCTCGTCGGAGAGGTTGCCGGCGCGGTGGTCCATGTCGATCTCGCGGATCGCCGCGAGGCTGCGCTGCAGATCCTCCTCGACCGTGCGGCGGGCGTCGTCCACAGGGTCATCGGGCGGGTCCTCCGCCCGGTGGGTCACCAGGGGCCACGCCACGGCCGCCACGACGGCGAGCGCCGCCAGGGCGCCGATCAGGATCCCCACGACCACCTCCCCCTCACGCCGCCGCGCGGCCGTCCGGGGCGGGGCTCGCGGCGCGCTCGCGCCGCTCCGCGGGCCGGCTCGGCCAGGCGGCGAGCAGGCCACCGAGGACGATCATTACGCCCGCGAACCAGATCCATCCCACGAGGGGGTTGACGAACACCGAGACGCGGGCGAGCCCGTCGTCCTGGAGTTGACTGAGGAAGAGGTACAGGTCGCGGTCGGGCCGGGTGTCGATGGCCACCTGCGACGCCCGGGTCTCATCGACCGAGTAGGTGATGATGCCCGGGTCGAGGGTGGTCACCCGCTCGTCTCCGCGGAACACGCCGATGCGGACGCTGGTGACCTCCTTGTGCTCGTCGGAGGACCGCGTGGCCCCCTCGTTGACCAGCACGAAGCCGGCGACGCTCGCGCTCTCGCCCTCGCGGATGGCGATGTCGGCCTCGGTGGAGAAGGCCTTCGAGCCGGCGAAGCCGATGAAGAGGATCACGACCGCGAGATGGACGATGTAGCCGCCGTAGCGGCGCCGGTTGCGGCCGACCATGCTGACGAGCGCTCCCGGCCAGGAGACGCCCCCGAGCGCGTGGCGCACCTTGGTGCCCCGCCAGAACTCGCCCGTGATGCAGGCCGTCACGAAGACGCCGGCCACGATCGTGAGGAGCGCCGGCCAGCTCTGGCCGGCGTCGGTGAGCAGCGCCAGCGGGGCGATCGATGCGATCGCGACCGCCAGCGGCACCGTGAACCTGCGCTTCAGCTGCGCGACCGACGCCTTGCGCCACGCGATCAGCGGCCCGACCCCCGTCAGGATCAGCAGCGCGATGCCGATCGGCAGCGCCACCTGCTCGTAGTAGCCCTGGCCCACGGTGATGCGCTCGCCGCGGGCGGCCTCCGAGAGGATCGGGAACATCGTGCCCCAGAAGACCGCGAACGCGAGGCCGACCAGGAGCAGGTTGTTGAAGAGGAAGATCGCCTCGCGGGAGATGTAGCTCTCCAGCGAGTGCTCCGAGCGCAGCAGCGGCAGGCGGGTGACCAGCAGGGCGGTCGAGGCCACCAGCACCGCGATGATGAACACCAGGAAGTACGGGCCGAGGGTCGACTCGCCGAAGGCGTGGACCGAGGCGATGATCCCCGAGCGGGTCAGGAACGTGCCGAAGAGGCAGAGCGTGAAGGTGAGGATCACCAGCACCATGTTCCAGACCTTCAGCATCCCGCGCCGCTCCTGCACCATCACCGAGTGCAGGAAGGCGGTGGCCACCAGCCACGGCATGAAGGCCGCGTTCTCGACCGGATCCCAGGCCCAGTAGCCACCCCAGCCGAGCGTCTCGTAGGCCCACTTGGCGCCGACCACGATCCCCATGCCGAGGAAGAGCCACGACACGATCGTCCAGCGGCGGACGCTGGTGATCCAGGACGTGTCGAGCTTGCGGGTGACCAGCGCGGCCATGGCGAAGGCGAAGGGCACCGACAGGCCCACGTAGCCGAGGTAGAGCAGCGGCGGGTGGATCTGCATGTAGACGTTCTGGAGCAGCGGGTTGAGGCCGCGGCCCTCCTCGGGCACCGTCGCCAGCGTCTCGAACGGGCTCGTCACGAACGAGAGGACGCCGAGGAAGAAGATCGCGATGCCCATCAGCACCGCCATCACCACGGGCATCAGCTGGCGGTTGCGGCCCCGGTTGAGATAGACGGCCACGGCCGCGTAGCCCGACAGGATCCACGCCCACAGCAGGAGCGAGCCGGCCTGACTGCCCCACAGGGCCGTGAGCTTGTAGCCGGTGCCGAGGGTGCTCGAGCTGTACTCGGCGACGTTGCGCAGCTCGAACGCGTCGGTGACCAGGGCGGTCCACATCGTCACGATCGCGAGGCTCGTCAGCCCGAAGACCGCGTAGACCCCGCGCTCGGCGCTCATCTCCCACGCGCGCCGGCCCGGCCTGCGTGAGGCCAGGCTCATCACCACCACGTAGATCGCCCCCACCAGCGCCAGAAGCAGCGCGGTGCGGCCGAGGAGACTCACGACCCGACCATCGTCAGCGACTCGCCGAGTCGTCCGCCCGGTCCGTGAACTTCGAGGGGCACAGCGTGACGAGCGAGTCGGGGCGCGCCACGAAG
>JAEMRL010000474.1 GCA_016463385.1 Thermoleophilia bacterium | reverse complement strand
CTTCGTGGCGCGCCCCGACTCGCTCGTCACGCTGTGCCCCTCGAAGTTCACGGACAAGGAGGGCGATACGGCCGGCCGGTGACGGACCACGCGCGAGGCGGGCGGAGACCGGCCGGGGCGACGGAGGCCCGACCGACGACCCTGGTGCCCGCTGCGCGACTCCGATAGAACCGGGTCGCCCCGCGCGCACGCGCTCTCCCACTCCGATCGAGGTGCACGTGCACGACGTGGATCTGGAGCACCGCCTCAGGACGCTCGGCGAGGCACTCCGGGCGCTGAGGACCGAGCGCGGGCTCTCCCTCGGCGACGTGGCGAGCGGCACCGACCTCTCGAGCTCGTTCCTGTCACTCGTCGAGAACGGGCGGAGCGACATCAGCACCGGCCGCCTGTTCCGCGTGGCGCGCTTCCTCGGCGTGGGCCTGGGCGACCTCCTCGACATGGCCGCGCCCGACGACATCACCATCGTCCGCGCCGGCGAGCGCGGCTCGGTCGAGGTGCTCGGGGAGGGCCTCCGGATGTTCCCGGTCGTGAGCGATCACGACGGGGTGGCGATGGCCCCGGTGATCTGCGAGTACGACGTCGGCGCGCACCTCCACGACATCCCCCGGATGGAGGGCGTGGAGCACTTCATCTTCGTCGTGCGCGGCACCGTCGAGTTCCTCCGCAACGGGGGTGAGGACTTCACGCTCGGCGCCGGGGACTGCGCGTACATCCGTACCGACCGGGCGGGCGAGGTGCGCAACGCCGGCGACCAGCCGGCGCAGGCGATCTGGGTCTCGTGCCCGCCCGGCCTCGGAGGCCTCCGCAGGCCCTAGGGAGCGGTCGCGGGGAACCGACGGCCCAGTTGGCGGCACCGCGCCTGTGAGAGCATCGGCCCATGATCACGCGTACCGACTTCATCGGCGTGCCCTCGCAGGACGTCGACCGCGCCCGGGACTTCTACCGCGACGTCCTCGGGCTGCGGCCCGACGCCCACGGCGAGTACGAGTGCTGGGCGGGCGGCACCTGCTTCGCCATCTGGGCTCCCGAGCGGATCGGGATGCCGTTCATCCCGCAGAAGGGGAACCCCTGGGCGCTCGGCGTCGACGACGTCCACGCCGCCCGCGCCGCCCTCGAGGCCAAGGGCGTCGTGTTCATGGGCGACACCCTCGACACGGGCGTCTGCCACATGGCCCTCTTCAGCGATCCCGACGGCAACGACCTGATGCTGCACCGCCGCTACGCGCCCTACGAGTAGCGGCGGCTCCACGGCGGTCGCCTGAGGCGGACGCCTACCCGGCCGCGGCGGGCGGGCGGACTCCCCCGAACACGATGTCCAGAGCGGCATCGATCTGATCGCGCTCGAGCGGCCGCGTGTGCAGCAGCAGCCGGTAGTAGATCGCCCCGTAGAGCATGTCGATCAGTTCCTGTGGGTCGGCGTCCGCGCGTATCTCGCCCCGCTCCTGTGCGCGCGCGATCCGCGCGAGGCACGCCACGGTCGCCGGCTCGATCACCTGCTCGAGGTGCGCGCGCGAGAGCGCGGGGTCCGACTGCGCCGCCGCGAGCAGCCCCTGGTAGACGGGCCCGACCGCGGTCGACCCCAGGAGCTGCGTCACGCCCACCATCTGGGTGCGGAGGTCCGCGACGATGTCGCCCGTGTCCGGGAAGTCCACGACGGTGGCCAGGCTGTCGTCGAGCGCCTCGAGCGCGACGGCGCCCTTGGAGGGCCACCAGCGGTAGATCGTCTGCTTGCCGACGCCGGCCCGCCTGGCGATCGCCTCGATCGAGACCCCGTCGTAGCCGAGCTCGCCGATCAGGGCGATGGTCGCGGCGAGGATGGCGCGGCGCGAGTGCTCGTTGCGGCGGGAGGGATCGGGCGCGGGGGGCGGCATGGCGGAGAGTATAACGAGACGAGACGGAGCGTCTTGACACGAGACGATACGGTTCGTATCGTCATCGCTC
>JAEMRL010000473.1 GCA_016463385.1 Thermoleophilia bacterium | reverse complement strand
ACCCCGGCGCCCCCCGCGTCGTGGTCTACGGCCACTACGACGTGCAGCCCCCGGGCGACCCCGCCCTCTGGACGTCCCCGGCCTTCGAGCCCACCGTGCGCGACGGGAACCTCTACGCCCGCGGCGCGAGCGACGACAAGGGCAACCTGTTCATGCTGATCGCCGCCGTGCAGCGCCTCGCCGAGGCCGGTGAGCTGACGGTGCGGGCCGCGTTCGTGGTGGAGGGGGAGGAGGAGAGCGGCGGCGACTCCGCGCTCGACCACTTCGCCGCCGACACCGAGCCGGCGCTCGCGGCCGTCATCTTCGACAGCCCGATGGTCGCGCCGGAGCGCCCGGCCATCTGCACCGGGGTCCGCGGCATGGTCTACCGGCGGATCCGGGTGCGCTCGGCGGCCGCGGACGCGCACAGCGGCCTCTTCGGCGGGGCGGCGATGAACGCCGCGCATGCCCTGATGGCCGTGCTCGCGGCCGTCACGCCCCGTGACGGCCGCCTTCCCGACGCCCTCTACGCGGGCGTCGCCCCGGCGGGGCCCGCGGAGGTCGCGGCCTGGGACGACCTGCCGCCGGGCGGCAGCGCCCTCGCCGAGGCGGGCCTGCGGCCGGCCGACCCGGGCGCGGCGGAGGGCTTCTACATGCGCACCCTCGCCTCACCCTCGCTCGACGTGCACGGCCTCGGGTGCGGAGAGCCGGGAGCCGTGAAGACCAACATCCCGGGCGAGGCGGTCGCCACCCTGTCGCTCCGGCTCGCCCCGGGGCAGGACGCGCCCCACGTCGCCGCGGCGCTCGACGACCTGCTGCGCGCCGCGCTCCCCGACGGCGCGCAGATGACCATCGAGGACCTCGGCGTCGCCCTGCCCGCGGCGCTCGACGCCGCCCACCCGGTGCTCGTGGCGGCGGCGGAGGGCATGGAGCGCGGCACGGGCTGGCGCCCGGTGCCCGTGCGCCTCGGAGGCACGCTGCCGGTGGTCGCGGTGCTCGCTGCGCGCGGGATCCCGACGGTGCTGACCGGCTTCGGCCTGCCCGACGACGGCATCCACGGACCCGACGAGCATCTACGGGTCGCGCACCTGGAGACCGGCACCCGCGCGGCGATGGAGATGTTGCGCGCCCTCGGCGCTCTCGGGGGACATCCGACCTGAGGTTCCGGCTGTAGAGTCGGGCGTCGATTCGATGTCGAGCGAGGGGGATCTGGTGGCGGAGCTCTGGGGCGGGGAAACCCGTAAGGCGGTCGAGAACTTCCCGGTGTCGGGCGAGCGGGTGCCGTTGCCGGTCGTGCGCTGGCTCGGGAGGATCAAGGGCGCGGCGGCCGTCGTGAACGGCGAGCTCGGCCTCATCGACTCCGGCATCGCCGAGCGGGTCGCCACGGCCGCCGCCGCCGTCGCCGCGGGGGAGCACGACGACCAGTTCCCGATCGACGTCTTCCAGACGGGTTCGGGCACGTCGTCCAACATGAACGCCAACGAGGTCATCGCGAACCTCGCCGGCGAGGGCGTCCACCCGAACGACCACGTCAACTTCGGGCAGAGCTCCAACGACGTGTTCCCGTCGGCGGTCCACGCCGCGGCCCTCCAGGAGGTCGTCGACCGCCTGCTCCCCGCCCTCGACCACCTCGCCGACACCCTCGGCGCGAAGGCCGAGGCGTGGAAGGACGTCGTCAAGACCGGCCGCACGCACCTGATGGACGCGGTCCCGGTGACGCTCGGCCAGGAGTTCGGCGGCTACGCCGCGCAGATCCGCCAGGGCCGCGACCGCGTCTCCGACGCGACCAAGCGCCTCGGCCAGATCCCCCTCGGCGGCACCGCCGCGGGCACCGGCCTGAACACCCACCCGGAGTTCGCCGCCCGTGTGCGGGAGCGCCTGGTGGCCGACACCGGCCTGCCGATCTCGGCGCCGGCCGACGGCTTCGAGGCGCAGGGCGCCCGCGACGGCCTGGTCGAGGCCT
>JAEMRL010000098.1 GCA_016463385.1 Thermoleophilia bacterium | reverse complement strand
CCTGCAGCTCGCGCAGCAGGTCGGCGGCGGCGCGGCGCGCGGCGGTGAGGCGCCGGCGGGCCGATGCGAGCTCGGGCGAGGCCGTGTCGAGCAGGCCCCCGTGCGGGTCCAGCGCCCGCTCGAGGGCGGTCTCGACCCGCCGTGCGCTCGCCGCGACCGGCTGGGCCACCACGGCGGCCCGCAGCGGCGCGAGGTCGTCGAGCGGGGCGATCGCCTCGGCGGTCTCGCGCCAGATCGCGAGGGTGGCGAGCACCTCGGCGAGCGCCTCGGCGTCGAGCGTCGCCTCGCGGGCGGCCAGGGCCACCGCCTCGCGTATGTCGTAGGCGCCCCCGGGCGGGCTGAGCCCGCGGTCGCGCAGGATCCGCGCCTCCTCGGTGCGGGCGATGCGCCCGGCCACCTCGTCCGGGTCGGCGGAGGGCGTCAGAGCCAGGGCGAGGGCGCGCCCGCCGGCGAACGAGGTCAGGCCCCCGAGACGCTCCCGGACGACGGGCAGCTCCAGCAGCTCGGCGCTCCGCGGGTCCACGGGGCGATGCTAGTGCTTCGCCCCGCGGATCCGTCGGCCCCGGGCGGAGAGGCTGCGCTCCGGACCAGCGCCGATGGCCCTTTTGCAGGCGTTTCGGGGAGATGGTCCAATTGGACGACGCGCCGGCGTCCAATTGGACCCCGGCAGACGGACGCCCCCAAAGTCGGGCGAGCGGGACTCAGGGTCCGGGGGACGCCTCGTCGATCGGGACCAGGGGCCCGCCGGGACGCGTGCCCGCGGCCCGGGTGCTCCACCACTCCTGGATCAGCACCTGCGCGATGCCGGCCACCGGGATGGCGATCAGGGCGCCGAAGACGCCGAGGACGTTCGCGCCGACGAGCACCGCCAGGATGATCCAGAGCGGGTTGAGCTGCACCGTGAAGCGGTGGATGACCGGCTGGAAGACGTTGTTCTCGATCTGCTGGTAGACGATCAGGAACGCGATCGCGGCGACGCCGACCTGCCAGCTCTGGAAGAAGGCCACGGCGATGTAGGGCACGCCCCCGATGGTCGCGCCGACCAGCGGGATGAGCGAGGCGAGCCCCGCCCAGAACGCCAGCAGCAGCGCGAACGGCACGCCGAGGGCCGTGAGGAAGACCCAGGCGGCGAAGCCGCCGGTGGTCGCCACGAGCAGGATGCCGAGCACATAGCCCGAGATCACCCGGTAGATGCGGTCGCAGACGCGCTCGAGGCGCTGGTGCGGCTCGCCCTCCACCAGGCCCAGCACCCAGGTGCGCAACCGCGGCCCGTAGAGGCTGAGCAGGAAGCAGATGACCGCGATGCTCACCAGGGCCAGCAGCCCGTTGATCACCCGCGAGGCCAGCTCGAAGGCCGTGTCCGGGCCGGCGATGCCCTCGAGCGCCGAGGTCGCCTCGGCCTCGAGGCGCTCCAGCACCCCGTACTCCTGGTCGAGCTCCTGGACGAGGCTCGACTCGGCGAGCCGGTCGACGTAGACGGGCACGTCCTCGGTGGCCTGCTCGCCGGCGTCGATCAGCGGCGGCACGAACAGCAGGGCCGCCCCCGCCACGATGGCCGTGAGCAGGAGATAGACGACCAGGATCGCCCCGGCGCGGCGCAGGCGCAGGCGGCGCTGGAGGATCGTCACCAGGGGGTTGATCGCGACCGCGAGGAAGGCCCCGATCGCGAGCCAGGTGATCACTCCGCGCGAGACCCACAGCAGCCAGAGCGCCGCGAACACGGCGCCGAGCACCGCGAGGACGCGCAGGATCGCGCGCGTGGAGGGACCGTCGGATCGCACGGGGACGACTTCGCCCCGGGGGGTGTTAGTCCTGGGAGCCCATAGGCTCTCTGGTGACTGCGAACCGGGGAGGCCGGAGATGGGGAAGCTCGGCAGGAAGGAATACGAGGCGGAGCTGGCGCGGATGCAGGCCGAGATGGTCGACCTGCAGGCGGCCATCCGGCACGAGGGCATGCGCGTCGCCGTGGTCTTCGAGGGGCGTGACACCGCGGGCAAGGGCGGCACGATCCAGCGCCTCAGCGCCGAGCTGAACCCGCGCGCCTACCGGGTCGTGGCCCTCGGGACGCCGACGGACACGGAGAAGGGCCAGTGGTACTTCCAGCGCTACGTCGCCCACCTGCCCTCGGCGGGCGAGCTCGTCCTCTTCGACCGCAGCTGGTACAACCGCGCCGGCGTCGAGCGGGTGATGGGCTTCTGCACCGAGGACCAGGCCCGGGACTTCCTGCGCGCGGTGCCCGACCTCGAGCGGATGCTCGTCTCCGACGGGCTGATCCTGGTGAAGTACTGGCTCGACGTGAGCGCGGAGGTCCAGGAGGAGCGTTTCCAGGAGCGCGCGTCGGACCCCACGAAACGGTGGAAGCTCTCCCCCATCGATCTCGAGGCGCGCGGCAAGTACGCCGACTACAGCGCCGCCCGCGACGAGATGCTCGAGCGCACCGACACCCCCGAGGCGCCCTGGTTCATCGTGGATGCCGACGACCAGCGCCGCGCGCGCCTCAACTTGATCGCGCACCTGCTCGACCACATCCCCGCGCGCCGGCGCGACAAGAAGGTGACGCTGCCCAAGCGCGGCGCGATGCCGAAGCCCGATCCGGCCCCCCACGAGGTGGCGCGGGTTCCCGAGCGCTGGTAGCACCGGGGCCGGGGGTCAGCCCCGGCGGCCCTCGCGGGTCATCGCGCCGAGCACCAGGCCGAAGAGGGCGTGCATCGCCACCTCCTGGCCGAAGACGCGCCGGTCGGTGAGCAACGGGCGCGGCCAGTGGCCCGAGCGGCGGTCGGGATGGATGCGGTCCATCAGCGCCATCCCGGGCCAGGTGGCGAGCGTCTCGACGCCGGTCCACGCCAGGCCGTCGCGCACGCCTCCGCGCCCGGCCAGCGCGAAGAGGGCGCCGAAGCCGGCGCCGTTGGCGACATGGACGGCCGTACCCGCCACCGCCCAGCGCCGCGGCGCGGCGATGCGCCCGAGCAGGCGGACGTCGGTGTAGCCGGTGCCGAGGGCCCGCGCGGCGAGCGGCTCCACGGCGGCCCAGGCCGTCGCGGCGACGGCCCCGGCCGCGGCTCCCCGGGCCGCGGTGCGCAGGACGCTCACGCGACCACCCTCCGTGCGGCCGCGATGCCGCTGTCGTACACGCGGTGGTGGTCGGAGCCGCCGAAGCCCGCGCCGGTGAGCGTGTCGCCGGCGACCACGATGCGGACGCCGGGCGGGTTGACGGCGGCGGGGTCCGCGGGCCCCGCCGGGACCGCGTAGCGCCAGCGCTTGACCTGGACCCAGGCGGGCTCCGCGGCGCCGCTCCCGATGGCATCCGCCAGCGCCGGCAGGGCCCGCGCGAGAACATCCTCGTCGGACGCGTCGAGCAGCTCGGCGCTCTCGCGCTCCCCCAGCCGGGCCACGAGCGGGGAGATCCCCTCGCGTGGCGGGCGCCCCTTGACCGCCTCGCGGCGCACCTCGGCGACCGGGCCGCCGTCCGGCAGCATCACCTCGCCGGCGCCGGCCGCGTCCTCCCTCACCCCCAGCAGGATCATCACGGCCGGAGCGTAGGCCACCGCGCGGAGCGCCGCGACCCGCTCACCACCCTCCGGGCTCCGCTCGAGCAGGTCGGCCGCCTGCGGCGCCGGCGCGGTGAGCACCACCGCGTCCACGACTCCGTGCGTGTTGCCCTGCTCGTCGCCGAGCTCGAGACCCGCCCCGGCCGCGCGCAGCGCGGAGAGCCGCACGCCGAGGCGCACGTCGAGGCCCTCGGCCATCATCTTCGGCAGTCGCGTGGCTCCCGCCGAGAAGGCGACGCCCGCGGCCAGCTCGACCCGGTCCGGGGCGTCCAGCCCGTCGATGAGCGCGCGCAGCGCCGAGCCCGGCGGCGCGGCGACGACCCTGCTGCCGTGATCGAGCACCGTGCCCTCGGCGCGCCGCGCGGCGAGGCGCCCGCCGAGGCCGCGGCTCTTCTCGACGACCACGACCTGGTGCCCGAGGGCGGTCAGCTCGCGCGCCGCCGCCAGGCCGGAGAGGCCCGCACCCACCACCGCGACCCTCATCCGCTCCCCCGATCCCCGTCTCGCCCGTCGGCACGAGGCTACCCTGGGGGGAATGCCCCCCGTCCAGGATCCGACCCCCGTCCCGCCCTCGGGCGGCCTGCTGCTCCTCACCGGCGCGAGCGGCTACGTCGGAGGGCGCCTGCTGGAGCGCCTGGAGCAGGCCGGGCGGCGCATCCGGTGCATGAGCCGCCGCCCGGAGCAGATGGCCGCGCGGACGGCGCCGACGACCGAGGTCGTCGCGGGCGACGTGCAGGACCCGGCCTCGCTGCCGGCGGTCCTCGAGGGCGTCGACACGGCCTACTACCTGATCCACTCGATGGCCGGGGGCACCGACTACCGCGCGGTCGACCGGGCCGCGGCCGAGGCGTTCGGAGCCGCCGCGCGCGAGGCCGGCGTGCGGCGGATCGTCTACCTCGGCGGCCTCGGCGAGGGCGACGACCTGTCGAGCCACCTCGCCAGCCGCCAGGAGGTCGGCCGCATCCTGGCCGAGTCGGGGGTCCCCACCCTCGAGCTGCGGTCCGGCATCGTGATCGGCTCGGGCAGCACCTCCTTCGAGATGATCCGCGCGCTGGTCGACCGGCTGCCGGTGATGATCTGCCCGCGCTGGGTCGCGACCCGCACCCAGCCGATCGCCATCGAGGACGTCCTCGAGTACCTGCTGGCGGCGGCCGACGTGCCCCTGGAGGGCAGCCGCATCGTGGGAATCGGGGGACCCGACCGGGTCTCCTACGGCGACCTGATGCGCGAGTACGCGCGCCAGAAGGGCCTGCGCCGCGCCATGATCCCGGTCCCGGTCCTGACGCCCCATCTGTCGAGCCTCTGGCTCGGCCTGGTCACGCCGGTCTACGCCCGTGTCGGCCGGGCGCTCGTGGAGGGGCTCAAGAACGAGACCATCGTCCGCGACGACGCGGCGCTCGAGCTCTTCCCGATCCGGCCGCGCGGCGTCCCGGAGGCGATCGCGCGGGCCCTGGTCAACGAGGACCACGAGTTCGCCGCCACCCGCTGGTCGGACGCGCTCTCGTCGGGCCCACGCCAGCGATCGTTCGGCGGGTCCGCCGTCGGCTCGCGGCTGGTCGACTCGCGCATCGCCCGGGTGCCCCTGTCCCCCGAGCAGGCCTTCGCCCCGATCCAGCGGATCGGCGGACGCGAGGGCTGGTACTACGGGAACATCCTCTGGCGGCTACGCGGGCTGCTCGACCTGCCCTTCGGCGGGGCGGGCACGCGACGGGGGCGGCGCGACCCGGTGCACCTGCTGCCCGGCGACACGGTCGACTTCTGGAGGGTCGAGGCGATCGAGCAGGACCGCCTGCTGCGCCTCAGCGCCGAGATGAGCCTGCCCGGGCGGGCATGGCTGCAGTTCGAGGTCGAGCCGTCTCCGGGGGGCTCGATCATCCGCCAGACCGCGATCTTCGATCCGGTCGGGCTGCTGGGCCGGCTGTACTGGTACTCGATCTGGCCCATCCACGGATTCGTCTTCAACGGCATGATCCGGGGGATCGCGCGCGCCGCTGGCGACCAGCGGGCTACATGACCGACACACGGTGAGGACATGACGACATCTCCCGAGACGGGACTCGCGGACCGGCTGGTCCGCTGGATGGCCGACAACCGCAAGGGCCTCGACGCCATGATGGTCGAGGAGGGCTCGCGGGCCATCCATGAGGAGTTCCTGCTCGCCGAGGGCGGGACGCTGCCCGACAGGGCGACCCGCATCGAGCGCGCCCGGGGCGCCAGCGCCCGCGCGTGGATGCGGCACCTCGGTCATGCCGTGGCCGAGGTCTGGCCGGGCGCCGACGCCTCGCTGCCCGAGCGGATGAAGCGCTGGAACGCCGACCACCCGGAGCGCCTCGAGGCGCACGTGCTCGAGGAGCAGGCCGTGCTCGAGCGGCGCGGGGCCTCGGGCGACCCCCACGCCGACCAGCGCGACGTGGAGCTGGCCGCGCACTGCCGCCTGTTCGCCGAGATGCTCGCCTCGCTGTCGGAGCCCCTCAAGGAGTCGTCCGAGCCGGCGCCCGACTTCGCCCGGCGGGTGGCGTCGTGGTCGCGGGGCCAGGAGGTGCACCGCCGCGAGATCGAGGCCGAGGCGCGCGCCGCGTGGGGCAGCGGCCCGCCGCCCGGCACCGAGCAGGCGATGAGCGCGGCCACCAGCGCCCCCGAGCCCGACGAGATGCGCGTCGCCGAGGCCGCCTCGGTGTGGGCCCACGTCCAGGTGCTGGCCGAGGGCCTCGAGCACGCCCTCGGGACACGCCCGGAGACCCCCGCCTGAGCGTGCCCCCGGGGCGGTGTTCTCGTGACACGCGGTTCCTCCTGTGATGGGGTAGGTGACCGCATCCGAGGCCGGAGGCACGGTTGAGTCATCCAGTCAGGCGCCGGCGCGCGTACACATGTGCGTGTCGTCCATCTCTCACGCGCTCCCCGGTTGGGCGCCGCCGGTTGCCCGCCCCGTGATCGGCCGTCGCCGCGAGCGGCGCGAGGACCCGCCCGCCGACGAGGCGGGCGGGCTGGTCGCGGGCCTGCGGCGTGGCGACCCGGACGCGCTCACCGAGATCCATCGCACGTTCGGCGGCGCGGTGCTCGGATACCTGCGGGGGGCACTGCGCGACGGCGCGGCGGCCGAGGACGTGCACCAGGACGTCTTCCTCGAGGTCTGGCGGCGCGGCCCGTCGTTCGATCCGGCGCGGGGGTCGCTCGGCACGTGGATCATGCTGATCGCCCGCAGCCGGGCGATCGACCACCTGCGCAAGCGGATCCCCGAGCCGATCGACCCGTCCGGCCCCCGGGCGGCGACGATGCAGCAGGAGGAGGACCCCTCGGCCTCCCCGGACACGCTGATCGAGCGCTGGCGGATGGCGGTGCTGATCGCCCAGCTGCCCGACGAGGAGGCGCGGATGCTCCGGATGCGCTTCCACGACGGGCTCAGCCAGTCGGAGATCGCCGAGCGCACGGGGATCCCGCTCGGTACGGTCAAGACCTACATGGTGCGCGGCCTGCGACGGCTCAGGGACCTGATGGAGGACGGCGGATGAGCCGCGACGAGGACATCGTCGACTACCTGCTGGACGAGCTCGCGCCCGCCGACCGCGCGCGGGTGGAGCGCGCCATGTCCGACGACCCCGCGTTCCGCGAGGAGGTCGACCGCATTCGGCCGCTCGTGGCCGACCTCGGCACGCTGCCCGAGGAGGCGTGGGGCGGCGGGGCGGAGGCGATCCCGCCGCTGCCGCCGCTGCCGCCTCTCGCGCCGGTGGCCGACCTCACGCAGCGGCGCGCCGGCCGGCGGCTGTCGCTGCGGCCGGCCCTCGCGATCGCCGCCTCGCTCGCCGCCCTCGCCATCGGTGTCGCGATCGGCGCCATCGTCACCTCGGGCGAAGCCGAGCCGTCGGGGCCGTCCAGCGCCCTCGCCAGCTTCGGCGAGGGCGATCCGGGCGCCTCGGGGCTCGCCCGCGTGGTGTCGTCCGACGGCGGGGAACTGCGCCTCGACGTGGACGGCCTGCGCCCCTCCGAGGGCGGTCAGTTCTACGAGCTCTGGCTGCTCGACGGCCCCGAGAAGGCGGTCTCACTCGGCGCGTTCCGCGTGCCCGAGACGGGCGCCGCCGAGCTCAGCGTCCCCCTGCCCTTCC
>JAEMRL010000472.1 GCA_016463385.1 Thermoleophilia bacterium | reverse complement strand
GCCGGGTCTCGTGGTGATCGGCGACGCGGCGCACGCCGTCGGCCCCGAGGCCGGACTCGGTGCGGGCCTCGGCCTCGGCGACGCCCACGCGCTGGCGATCGCGGTCGCCGGCTGCGGGGGCGATCCCGACCGTGCCTGCGCCGACTACGAGACCTGGCGCCGCCCGGCGGTCGATCCCTATCTGGCGATCGGGGCGGCCGGATCGCGGATCGTGCGCGGCGGTCCGCGGCCGCCCGAGGAGGCCTGGCCGCCTCCCGGTTGACATGTGACTAAATGGTCACCTATCGTCGGCGCATGGACGCGGTGTTCAGAGCCCTCGCCGACCCCACCCGGAGGGCACTGCTCGATGCCCTCTTCGCGGAGGACGGCCAGAGCCTGAGCTCCCTGGAGGAGCGCTTCGACATCACCCGCTTCGGCGTGATGAAGCACCTCCGGATACTCGAGGAGGCCGGGCTCGTCGTCACCCGCCGCCGCGGGCGCGAGAAGCTCCACTTCCTGAACCCGGTCCCCATCCGGCTCGTCCACGACCGGTGGGTGAGCAAGTACGCCGAGCCCTGGGTGGCCGGGCTCAGCGATCTCAAGAGCAGACTGGAGAGTTCGATGGAGAAGGTCTTCGAGATCTACATCCGCACGACGCCGGAGCGTCTCTGGCAGGCGATCACCGACCCCGAGATCCGCGCCAAGTACAACTTCGGCGTGCGCCCGCGCACCGACTGGACGCCGGGCTCGCGCTACGACATGTGGGCGCCGGCCGCCGGCCTCGTGCTGGGGGAGGGCGAGAACGTGGAGGTCGATCCTCCCCGGCGCCTGGTCCAGACCATGACCGCGCTCTGGAGCGACGAGGTCCGCGGGGAGGGGATCTCGCGGATCACCTGGGAGATCGAACAGGTGGCGGACTCGTGCCGTCTCACGGTGACCCACGACCAGCTGCGCGAGGGCGCCAACGAGGAGCTCTACGGCGGCTGGCCGATGATCCTCTCGGGCCTGAAGACCTGGCTCGAGACGGGGGAGCTGCTCACCACGCCGGGTTCGCTGATGTACACCTGACGGCGCCGCCGCCGCACCCGCCGGTCTTACGTCGCGCGGCCTGCACGCACTAGGGTCGCCCTGTGCGGTACGTCTTCCGCATACCGGCGACGAGGGTCGAGCCCACCCCGCGGTGGGTGCGGGTGCGGGCGGGCGGCGAGTGGATCGCCGACAGCCGCGAGGCGCTGCTGGTGGCCTGGTACGGACCGGGCCGCCTGCCGACGTACGCCTTCCCGGCCGCCGCGGTGCGCACCGACATGCTGAGCCCCTCGCCCGGGGGCGGTGACGGCTCGGTGGTGCCGCACGACATCCGCACCGGTGAAGTCCTGGAGGGCGCCGCACGGCTGCTGGTCGATCCGGCGCCCGAGCTCGCGGATGCGCGCGGCCACTGGACTTTCACCTGGGACGGGAGCGTCTCGTGGTTCGAGGAGGCGACCGAGGTCCACGTGCACGCCCGCGACACGGCCAAGCGCGTCGACGTCGTGCCGAGCGAGCGTCATGTGAGGGTGATGCTCGACGGCGCGCTGCTCGCCGAGTCGCGCCGGCCCCACGCCCTCTTCGAGGCGCCGCTTCCGACACGGTGGTACATGCCCATGGCGGACGTGCTGCCCGGGGTGCTCGAGCCATCGCCGACCGTCAGCCGCTGTCCCTACAAGGGCATCGCGAGCTGGTTCTCGGTGCGCGCGGGCGGGGCGCTCCATCCGGACCTCGCGTGGACCTATCCCGACCCGGTGCCCGAGTGCCCCGGCGTCGCGGGCCTGGTGGCGTTCTACAACGAGCACGTCGACCTGGTGATCGACGGCGTCCCGCAGGAGCGCCCGAGGACCCCGTGGTCCTCGGGCGGCCCCGAGATCTCGCCGAGCTGAGAGCTAGCCGAGCAGGTCGATCACGAAGACGAGCGTCTCGCCCGCGCCGATGCC
>JAEMRL010000471.1 GCA_016463385.1 Thermoleophilia bacterium | reverse complement strand
AGAGCGCGGGTGGCCTCGGCTGCTCCCTCGACATGGACGCCCTGCCGGCGCCGCCCGGTGTCGAGCTCGCCGACTGGCTGCTCTGCTTCCCTTCGTACGGCTTCCTGCTCGCGGGAGAGCCGGACGCCCTGGCGGCCCGCTTCGGCGCCGCCGGCCTCACGCTGGCACGCGTCGGCACCTTCGACGATACGGCCGCGATGCGCCTGCGCGCGGACGGCCGCGAGGAGATCGTCTGGGACCTCTCCCGCGACGTGCTCACCGGGCTGCGGCCTCCACCGGTGCCCGGGCGCGGCGACGGGCAGCCGCCGGCATGACCGCGATCAGTCGCGAGGGAAGGGGCCGTCCACCCGGACGATCGTTCCGTCCGCGCTGACGTACACCGTGTACTCCTGGTCCGCCGTGTAGACGCCGACCTCCCAGCGGGCGCCGTAGTCCGTCTCCGGCTCGACCGTGTCGACCACGCCGCCGACGCGCGCGACGGCGATCGCGCCGGCCCGCTCGCGGGTCACCGCGTCGCCCGAAGGCGGGGCCGTGGTCGTTCCGGCGGTGGTCGGGGCGGCCGTCGTGGACGCGGTCGTGACCGTCGTCGTGGCGGTCACCGTGGCGACCTGCTCCGTGGACGGGGACGCCCCGTCGTCGTCTCCGCCACAGCCGGCGAGTGCCCCCATCAGGACGATGACGGCGACCGCAGCGACTCGGCCCGGGGCGCTCGTTCGCCGATGGCGGGATCGTGCTGGGGGAGTGATCATCGTCGGCACCTCTCCTTGCCGCGCCGACCCTCTCAGGGTCGCCGACCCGGTGTCAACGCCGCCCCGGGCGCCGCGCCTGGAGGCGCGGGAGCCCCGGGTGCGCGCGCGCCCGAGGCTCCGGACAGAGCCGGCGACCGGGTCGCTCAGGACCGCGTCGCGACGATCTCCAGGTACTCGGCCGGGATCGCGACCGGGCCGTCGCCCCCGAGCCGGTCGAACCGGCGCACGAGGCCGTCGATCTCCGTCTCGAGCGACTCGCGCCCGTCCTGGTCGAGCGCGGCGAAGGCCTTCAGCGTGGGGCCGTACATCTCCCGGAAGAAGTCGGTGAAGTGCCGCGGCGAGTCGAACCGGAAGGTGTAGCGCCGCCGCCGCAAGGCCATCTCGCGGACGCCCTCGCCGAGCAGCTCGCGCACGCGGTCCTCGGTGCCCCACAGCGGGGGCGGCGAGATGCCGGCGGGCGGCGGCACGTGGGCCCCGATGGTCCGGAACAGGCCCCCGATGAAGCCCTCGGGCGTCCAGTTGGCGAGCGCGATCGTGCCGCCCGGCGCGCAGACCCGGAGCATCTCGCGCGCCGAGGCCTCCTGGTCGGCCGCGAACATCACGCCCACCACCGAGATCACGGCGTCGAACGCGGCGTCGGGGAACGGCATCGCCTGGGCGTCGCCCTCCACGAACGCGACGGGAAGGCCCTCGGCGGTCGCCCGCTGGCGGCCCCGCTCCAGCAGTGAGGGCACGTAGTCGAGCGAGGTGACGTCGCACCCGCAGCGGGCGGCGGCAAGCGCCGTGTTGCCGCTGCCGCCGGCGACGTCCAGCACGCGGGTGCCGGAGCGCAGGTCGGCGGCGTCGACGAGAAGCTCCGAGATGACGGGGATGCGCGCCGCGATGGCCGAGTAGTCGCCGCTGGCCCAGGTCGCCTGCTGGCGCGCGGTGATGGCGGCGAAGTCCGGGGTGGTCATGGTGGTGGTCTGCATCGGATGTGTCTCTCCTCAGTAGTTAGAACGATCGTTCGTTCTAGGGTGGCGAGACAATACGAACGACCGTGCTAACTTGTCAAGCATGACCACGACCAGCACCCGCAGGACCCGATCGGACGGGGAGCGCAGCCGGCACACGATCCTGATGGCCGCCACCCGCCTGGCCACCGTGGAGGGGCTCGAGGGCCTCAGCATCGGCCGCCTCGCCGCGGAGACCGGCATGAGCAAGAGCG
>JAEMRL010000470.1 GCA_016463385.1 Thermoleophilia bacterium | reverse complement strand
GAGATCAGGCCGCGCAGCTCGCTGAGGCGGGCGGCCGACTCGCTGACGCTCGCCTCCACCGCAGACCGGTCGCCCTCCAGCTCCGCGCGCAGGCGGGTCAGGCGGGTGCGGGTCTCCTGGATCTGCGTCACGATCCCGGCGTCCTGCTCTCCGATCGCCTCGATCGCCCGCTGGGTGTCGACCGCGGCCGTCAGGCCGCCGGACGCGAGCACGATCTCCACCAGCGAGGGCGGCTCCTCGGTGTAGAGCCCGCGGATGCGCTCGGACAGTCGCTCCACCGCGACGGTGCGCGCCGCCCGGGCCTCGGCGAGGCCGCGGTTGGTCTCGGCGATGCGCTCCCGCAGCTCGTCGGCGCGGCGCACCGCGGCCGCGTGGGCGTCGGCGGCGTCGGCGGCCTGCGCGTCGATGCGCAGCACCTCGGCCTCCAGGACGCGGATCTCGCCCCGCTTCGCGTCGATCACGTCGCCCGGGGCGGCCAGGAGGCTCATGGCCGCGAGGGAGCCCACGGCCACGGCGATGCCGGCCATCAGGATGGCCCCGCGCAAGCGGTGGCGGGGCCGCGGGACCGGCCCCTGGAGGGTTGGGCGATTCATCGTCGAAGAAGTCCTCTTCCGGAGATGCCCTGACGGGCCGCCCCGGGAACCGGGGGACCGTACCACGGGGTCCTCGACGGGCGAAACCCGTCATGGCGGGACCGTGACCGGCCGATGGTTGGTCTACGGGTGCCCATCCCCCCTCCACAGCCCAGCGCAACGCCGCATCACGCCCTGGTGGTGTCCGACAGCGGCCTCGAGCGCCACCGACTGCGCAGCCGGCTCCGGCGTGCGGGCCTCGAGGTCGGCGCCGCGGTCGACCCCTGGGGGGCCGAGGAGGAGCTCGACCGCGTGGCCTGGGACGTGGTGGCGTGGGCCGCCACCCGGCACGAGGGGATCGCGCGCGAGCTCCTGCGCCGCGCTCCGGTGCCGCCCATCGTGCTGGTGATCGAGGATCGGCGCGGCGCGGCTTCGGCGGCGGCGCTGGCGGCCGGCTTCGCCGACGTCGTGCGGGGCGGCGCCGACGGCGCGGAGCTCGTGGCCCGCGTCCGCGCCGTCGCCCGCCGGAGCGCCGACGCGCGGGCGCGGGTGGCGGAGGCGGGTCTCTTCCGTGAGCTGGCCGAGAGCGGGCGCGACCTGCTCGTCCGCCAGGGGCCCGACGGGGCGATCCGCTACGCGTCCGGCGCGGCCCGGGAGATCCTCGGCTGGGACCCGGCGGGCCTCGTGGGCCGCCGCGCTCCCGAGATCCTCCCCGAGGCCGACCCCGACGACCCGGCGCCGCACGTTCACCGGGTGCGCCGGCGCGACGGCGGGCGGGTGTGGCTCGAGACCACGACGCGCGTGCTGCACGACGCGGCGGGGCGCGTGCGGGAGGTCCACACCGACTCCCGCGACGTGAGCGAGCGTGTGCGCGCCGAGGCCGAGCGTGCCACGGTGACCCGGATCACGGCCGCCGTCGCCGAGGGCGTCGCCTTCGACCGCCTCGCCGGGCTGGTCGCACATGAGGCCCTCGCGCTCGTGGGGGCCGAGAGCGCCGCCGTGGTGCGCCTGCACGGCGACGAGGGCATGGTGCTCGCGGCCGCCGGGCCCGGAGTGCGCGCCGGCGAGCCGATGGAGGCGGCGGTCGTCCGCGTGGACGGGCTCGTCTCCCCGGTCGACGTCGAGGGCCTGCCGTGGGGTGCGCTGGTCGTCCAGGGCCTCGACCCGTCCGCGCGCGACGGCCGCGATCAGGAGAGGCTCGACCGTCTGGCGCCGCTGGTCGGTCTCGCCGCCGCGAACGCGCGCGCCCGGGGGCGTCTGGTCGCCCTGGCCACCACCGATCCGCTCACCGGGCTCGCCAACCACCGCGCGGTCCACCGGCGCCTCGGCGCGGAGTGCGCCCGCGCGGCCCGGGCGGGATCGGCCCTGAGCCTCGTGCTGATCGACCTCGAC
>JAEMRL010000469.1 GCA_016463385.1 Thermoleophilia bacterium | reverse complement strand
GTCCCACATCTCCGGCGTGCCGGTGGCCTTCTCCGGGCGGGTCGAGAGCTTCAGCGACACCTCGTGGAACCCGAACTTGGCGTAGAAGCGGTCGGTGAGGTCGAGGACCGCGTTCACCTCGTCCTTCACCTGGTCGAGGCGGCAGAAGACGTGCGCGTCGTCCTGGGTGAAGGCCCGCACGCGGAAGAGGCCGTGGAGCACGCCCGAGAGCTCGTGGCGGTGGACGTGCCCGAACTCGGCGTACCGGATCGGCAGGTCGCGGTAGCTGTGCCGCCGGCTGCGGTAGACCAGACAGGCGCCCGGGCAGTTCATCGGCTTGATCGCGAACTGCTGCCCCTCGACCTCCGAGAAGTACATGTTGTCGCGGTAGTTGTCCCAGTGGCCGCTGGTCTTCCAGAGGTCGACGTTCAGCATCGTCGGGGTCTGGATCTCGTCGTAGTCCATGCCGGCCAGCTCGTCGCGCACGGCCGCCTTGATGCCGTTCACGACGGCCATGCCCTTGGGCAGGAAGAACGGGAAGCCGGGGCCCATGTCGTCGAAGTGGAAGAGGTCGAGGTCGCGGCCGACGCGGCGGTGGTCGTTGGCACGGGCCTGCTCGAGGCGCGCCAGGTGGGCGTCGAGGTCCTTCGCGCTGGAGAAGGCGGTGGCGTAGAGCCGGGTGAGCTGGGGGTTCTTCTCGCTGCCGCGCCAGTAGGCGCCCGCGACCGACTGCAGCTTCACGGGGCCGATCCGTCCCGAGTCCTGCACATGCGGGCCGCGGCAGAGGTCGACGAAGTCGCGCTGGCGGTAGAGGGAGACCTCGGTCTCGCCCTGGCGCTCGAGCTCGTCGACCTGATCGACCTTGTAGGGGTCGTCGCGCTCGGAGAAGTAGGCGCGCGCGTCGGCCATGCTCATGACGGTGCGCTGGAAGGGCGCCTTCGCGGCCACGATGCGCGCGATCTCGGCCTCGATCGCCGGGAAGTCGTCCTCGGTGAGCGGCCGGGGCAGGTCGAAGTCGTAGTAGAAGCCGTCGTCGATCGGGGGGCCGAAGCCGAACTTCGCCCCCGGCACCACGGTCTGCACGGCCTCGGCCATCACGTGCGCGGCCGAGTGGCGCATCACGTAGAGGTAGTCGTCGCCGCTCTTGGGGGTGACGATCTGGATGGCGTCGCCGTCGTCGAGGGGACGGGCCAGGTCGCGGATCTCGTCGCCCACGCGCACGGCCACGGCGGCCTTGGCGAGGCCGGGTCCGATGGCGGCGGCGGCGTCGTGCCCGGTCGCCCCCTCGGGCAACTCGAGACGGCTGCCATCGGGAAGGGTCACGGTCACGCGGCTGACTCTACCAACGGCGGTCGCCGCGACCCCGACGGGGTTGTGGGCCCGGCGCGACAGGGTGATGATCCACCGATGCTGCAGCGCTACCTCTACACCCCGGAGGGGCGGGTGATCGTCCCCCGGATGCTCGGCGTCGTCGTCGCGACCCTGGTCTGCGCGATCTTCGGGAGCTTCCTGCTGGTCGTGACGCCGGTCCTCAGCGACCACGAGGGGCTGCGCACGGCATGGGTGCTCTTCTCGGTCTTCCTGCTGAAGTTCCCCCTCGTGGCGCTGCTCTGGTGGTTCATCGTGCGCAACAAGGAGTGGCCGGTGAAGCCGCCCACCTGGAGCGACCGGGAGACCGGCGACATCCTCGCCTTCCTGCTCACCGAGGCCGACCGCGCCCTGCTGCTGCCCGACGCCGAGGCGCGCCTGACCTACCTGCGCGGCGAGGCCTGGAACGTGGCCGACCGCGTCGGCGGCGATCGCAAGCTCGACGCCGTGGACGTCGCGCTGCACATCGACGAGCTGATGGGGCGCCTGCGCAGCCGGCGGACGCCGCGCCGCTGATGTCCGGGGCCGCGCACGACGACCTCCTGGCCGAGGCGATCGTCGCCGACGGCGACGCCTACCGCGCCCTCTACGCCGACTCGAAGGACGCATGCGCGTCGGCGATCCGGTCGGCGTAGAG
>JAEMRL010000097.1 GCA_016463385.1 Thermoleophilia bacterium | reverse complement strand
GTCCTCGCGTTTCTGATCGGGGGCGTGGTCGTCGCGGCGACCGGTCACAACCCCCTGACGACCTACAAGGGCATCTTCAACGGGACAGGGCTGAACTGGTTCTTCCCGTGGGTGACCGGGTCCGACCGCGAGAACGCGGCCTTCAACCTCCAGCAGACCCTGCTGCTGACCACGACGCTGATCTTCGTGTCGATGGCGGTCGCCTTCGCGTTCCGCTGCGGGCTGTTCAACATCGGCGGCCAGGGCCAGTGGACCGTCGGCGCCATCGTGTCGGTGTGGGTCGGCTCGTCGTTCAACGACCTCTTCGGCCCGGCGCACATCGTGCTCGCGATCGTCCTCGCCGCCCTCGCGGGCGCCGTCTGGGCCGGCATCGCGGGCATCCTCAAGGCGACGGTCGGCGCCCACGAGGTGATCACCACGATCATGCTCAACTGGATCGCCTACTGGATCGGGAGCTACCTGTTCGGGCTCGGGGGGCCGCTCCAGAACGACCAGAACGCCTCCGTGCCGATCTCCAACGACGTCGTCGAGGGCGCGAAGCTGCCGGTGATCTGGGGCGACGCCCAGCTCCAGGGCCTGCACATGGGCATCACCCTCGCGATCTTCGGCCTGATCGCCTACTGGCTGATCCTGTCGCGCACGACCCTCGGCTTCCGGGTGCGCGCGGTCGGCCGCAACGCCGAGGCGGCCCGCTACGGCGGCATCAGCGTCGGGCGCAGCTATTTCCTGGCGATGGCGATCGCGGGCTCCTTCGCCGGTCTCGGCGGCGCGATGGACATGCTCGGCTGGCAGTTCCGGCTCGGGCAGCTCGACGTCCAGACCAACGTGATCGGCTTCACAGGGATCGCGGTGGCGATGCTCGGGCGCAACACGGCGGTCGGAGTCTTCTTCGCGTCGCTGCTCTTCGGCGCGCTGCTCTACGGCACCTCCACGCGCAGCCTCGACCCCGACGTGTTCGCGCCGCAGCTCGCCGGGAACCTGGCGACGATGATCCAGGCGCTGGTGCTCCTGTTCATCGGCGCCGATCTCCTGATCCTCTACCTCTGGAAGCGCCGCGGCCTGCCGCGCTTCCGCCTGCCGCACCTGCCACGCAGGACCGCGCCGCCTCCTCCTCCCCCCGCGGCGGTGACAGCCCTGGTGCCCCAGGACGCCGTGGTCCGGCCGGCCCGCGCTCCGATCGCCGAGCGCGCGCAGGCCTGGGCGCGATCGCACGCTCCCACCCGGGACCGGGCGATCGCGATCGGCGCCATCGTCCTCGGCGTCGTCGCGCTGCTGGTCGCCGTGCCGCCGTTCCTGGTCCGCCAGCCCGCCGTCCCCGTCGCGATCGGCATCGTCGCGGTAGCGCTCGCGATCTCGGCGGTGCTCCGCGGGGAGCAGCGACTCGGCTACATCGCCATCGGGGTCGGCCTGGTGTTCGGCACTCTCGGTGCGATGGCGACCGAGTCGAGCGTCTCCAACCTGGAGTCCGTGGTCGTGTGGTCGGCCCTCACGGCCTCGATGCTGCGCTTCGCCACGCCGCTCATCTTCGCCGCGCTCGGCGGGATGTTCTCCGAGCGCAGCGGCGTCGTGAACATCGGTCTCGAGGGCATGCTGCTCATGGGGGCGTTCTTCGGGATCCTCGGCGCCGACAAGTTCGACTCGTGGATCGCGGGCGTGCTGCTCGCAGCGATCGCGGGCGGCCTGCTGGCGGCCATCCACGCCGTCCTCTCGATCCATCTGCGCGCCGATCAGATCCTGAGCGGCACGGCGGTCTGGTTCCTCGCCACCGGCCTCACCGGGTACCTGTTCATCGACATCTACGGCCCCGAGGGCACTCCCGGCGGCATCCCCGCGATCCCGGACGTCGAGCTCGGCTTCATCAAGGACGTCCCGTACTTCGGCGACGCCTTCGGGAGCCTCAACCTCATGATCTGGGTGGGCCTCGCGCTCGTGCCGCTGTCGTACTACGCGATCTTCCGCACCGCGTTCGGCCTGCGCCTGCGTTCGGTGGGCGAGCACCCGGAGGCCGCCGAGACGGTCGGCCTGTCGGTCTACCGCATCCGCTACACGGCGGTGATCATCTCGGGCGTCTTCGGCGGTCTCGGCGGGGCGTTCCTGTCCATCGGCTTCGTCAACTCGTTCAGCGAGAGGATGACGGCGGGCGCCGGCTTCATCGCCCTCGCGGCCCTGATCTTCGGCAACTGGCGCCCGAAGGGCCTGTTCCTGGCCTGCCTGCTGTTCGGCTCCTCCAGCGCGATCGCCCAGAGGCTGCCGGTCTACTCCGACTCGCTCGCGATCCTCTTCGAGGCGCTGCCCTATGTCCTCACGCTGATCGCCGTCGCCGGCATCGTCGGCCGGCCGCGGCCGCCGGCGGCCGTCGGCATCCCCTACGTCCGGAAGTAGCTAGGACCCCCGGTAGGTGCTGTAGGCGAAGGGGGAGACCAGCAGGGGGACGTGGTGGTGCTCGGCCGGCGCGCTCACGGTGAAGCGCACCGGAACCCGGTCGAGGAAGCCCGCGCCGCCGAAGTGCGCGCCGATGGCGAACGTGAGCTCGTAGACGCCCGCCGTGAAGGCGTCGCCCTCCAGCAGGGCCCCGGTGCGGCCGTCGGCGTCGGTGACCGCCTCGGCGACGAGGGCGCCGTCGCGGTGGACGGTCACCGGGATCCCGGCCGCCGGCCGTCCCGCGGCGGTGTCGAGCACGTGGGTCGTGAGGCGGCCGCTCACCGCGCCATCGTGAGGGTGATCGTGCCGAAGGCGTTGAAGGGATCGGTGTAGACGCCCTCGACCACCGGGTCGCGGGTCATGTTGCGCGCGGTGAACGACACCGAGGCGAGGCCGGGGAAGCGCTCCAGCAGGCGCTCGCCCATCACGTGCACGAGATGCTGGATCGACTCGCTCACGAGGTCCTCGAAGACCGCGGCGCAGATGTCGCGAACCTGCTCGCCGGCGACGTAGCGCGCCGGCGAGCCGCCGAGGGCGTCCTGCGGATCGGAGTAGCTCCAGTCCACGTCGAGGGCGATGTAGAGCGGGCGGTCGCGCCGCTCGGGCAGCGTCGTGTAGTCGTCGCGCACGAAGGCGGTGAAGGCGCTCCCGGTCAGCTTCAGCAGGGCCATCCCGTGCCGGCCCGACTCCACCGCCTCGATCTCCGTCCCCGAGCCGTCGCGACCGAGGCGCACCTGGGCCACCGAGTGATCGCCGGGCACGCGCGCGAACAGCGCCCCGCCGGCCCCGGCCGGGTCGAAGCGGATCTCCGCGCCCTCCATCCGCAGGGCCTCCATCTGCGGGTAGCCGGTGAGCAGGTGGACCCCGAGATGGTGCAGCAGGCTCTCCATCGTGGCGCCGGACCAGGTCCCGCTCTCGCGGAGCACCAGGTTCTTCATGGAGTCGGTCGCGACGACCACCGAGTTGTCCGCCTCGGTGTACGAGGGAAGGAAGTTGTCGCCGAACACCTCCACCGTCACGAGGGCGGCGAAGAGGGCGTTGGAGCGGCCGGTGAAGCCCGATTCGGGCACCGGGGCAAGGCCGGCGAGCGGTGCCGCGTGATGCCGGTAGACCGGCACCGACGCCTTGCCGTAGGTGATCGTGTAGTCGGTCATCGGCGAACCGTAGCCGAGACGCCCCGCGGTCTGGCGGATCCCGGAGCGCCAACCGGCGCCGCAGGGGCGGCGTCGGTGCACCGGAGGCCGTATCCTCCGACCCTTGCAGGCCACGCTCCAGCCACGGGACCTCGCCGACGCCCTCGCCGCGCGCGCGGCCCACCCCGGTGCGCTGCCCATGGCCGGCGGCACCGACCTGATGGTCGAGCTGAACTTCGACCGGCGCCGCCCGGAGCGGATCCTCGACCTCACGCGGGTCGCGGAGCTGGCGGGGTGGGACCGCGAGGGCGACGAGCTCGTGATCGGGGCGGGGGTCACCCACGCGCGCCTGGTGACCGACATGCGCGGTCTGGCGCCGGGGCTCGGTATCGCCGCCCGCACGGTCGGATCGCCGCAGATCCGCAACCGGGGGACGATCGGGGGCAACATCGCGACCTCGTCGCCCGCCGGCGACGCGCTGCCACCGCTGGTCGCCTCGGGCGCACGGATCGAGATGGCGTCGGCGTCGGGCGCGCGCTCGGTGCCCCTGTCGGAGTTCCTCACCGGTCCCAAGCGCAACGTCATGGCGCCCGACGAGCTGATCACCGCGGTGCGGGTGCCGGTCGCGCAGGGGCCGCAGCAGTTCGCCAAGGTCGGGCCCCGCAACGCGATGGTGATCGCGGTGTGCTCGCTGTCGGTCCACCTCGATGCCGTGGAGCAGACCGTGCGCACCGCGATCGGGTCGGCCGCCCCGACCATCGTCCGCGCGACCGAGGCGGAGGAGTTCATCGAGGGCGTGCTCGAGGAGCGCGGGGCGTGGGAGAGGCCGGGCCCGCTGCCCGCCTCGGCGCTCACCCGCTTCGGGGAGCTCGTCGCGGCCGCCGCCCGCCCGATCGACGACGTCCGCGGCAGCGCCGGCTACCGCCGCCACGCCCTGGCGGTGCTCGGCCGGCGCACGCTGTCGTGGTGCTGGCAGGAGCACCGCGCGTGAAGCTCATCCTCACGGTCAACGGCGAGACCCACGAGGTCGAGTCGATCTGGGAGGGCGAGAGCCTGATGCACGTGCTGCGCGAGCGGCTCGGCCTGCCGGGGGCGAAGAACGCCTGCGAGCAGGGCGAGTGCGGTTCGTGCTCGGTGATGCTCGACGAGGTGCTGGTGTGCAGCTGCCTGGTCCTGGCCCGTCAGGCCCAGGACCGGTCGGTGGTGACCGTGGAGGGCCTCGCCCCGCCCGACGACGTCGGCGTGGTCCAGCAGGCCTTCATCGAGACGGGCGCGGTGCAGTGCGGCTTCTGCACGCCCGGGTTCATCATGGCCACGGAGGACCTGCTGCGGCGATCGCCGGCGCCCGGCGACGCGGAGATCCGCGAGGCGCTCGCGGGGAACCTCTGCCGCTGCACCGGCTACGAGAAGATCCTCGACGCGGTGCGGCTCGCC
Source organism: Thermoleophilia bacterium (assembly GCA_016463385.1). Lineage (GTDB taxonomy): Bacteria > Actinomycetota > Thermoleophilia > Miltoncostaeales > Miltoncostaeaceae > Miltoncostaea. Next base: position 2,847 of record JAEMRL010000097.1, on the reverse strand, counting down.
TCGGCGCGGCTGGGGGCGATGGGATGAGCGGCGCGCTCCTGATCGAGGGCTGCGCGATCGCGACGGTCGACGCGGCCGGCACCGAGCACGACGAGGGCTGGATCCTCACCGACGGCGGCGTGATCGCCGCGCTCGGCGGCGGGGCGCCCCCGGCGCTGCCCGAGGGCGCCCGGCGGATCGACGCCCGCGGCCGGCTCGCCACGCCGGGCCTCGTGAACTGCCACCACCACCTCTACCAGTGGGCGACCCGGGGGCTGGCGCAGGACGCGATCCTCTTCGACTGGCTGACCACGCTCTATCCGATCTGGGCCGGGATCGACGAGGAGATCACCTACCGCGCCGCGCGCGGCGGGCTGACGGCGCTCGCCATGTCGGGCTGCTCCACGACCACCGACCACCACTACCTGTTCCCCCGGGACGGGGGTGATCTGCTCGCGGCCGCGATCGGCGCCGCCGGCAGCCTCGGCATGCGCTTCCACCCCTGCCGCGGCTCGATGGACCTCGGTCGCTCCCAGGGTGGGCTTCCGCCCGACGAGGTCGTGGAGGACCGCGACGCCGTGCTCGTCGCCACGGAGGCGGCGATCGACCGCTTCCACGACCCCGCGCCCGGAGCGATGGTGCGGATCGCGGTCGGACCCTGCTCGCCGTTCACGGTGACAGCCGGCCTGATGCGCGACGCGGCCACCCTCGCGCGACGGCGCGGCGTCCGCATGCACACCCACCTGGCCGAGACGGTCGAGGAGGAGGCCTTCTGCCTCGAGAGCTTCGGGGTGCGCCCGGTGGAGTACCTCGACGACCTCGACTGGCTCGGTCCCGACGTCTGGCTGGCCCACTGCGTCCATCTGGCCGACGACGAGATCGCCCGCTTCGCGGCGACCGGGACGTCGGTGGCGCACTGCCCCTCCTCGAACGCCCGCCTCGGGGCGGGGATGGCCCGCTCGGCCGACCTCGTGGCGGCCGGCGTCGCGGTGGGCCTCGGCGTCGACGGCGCGGCCTCCAACGAGTCGGGCGAGCTCGCGGTGGAGCTGCGGCAGGCGCTGCTGGTCGCACGACTGCGCGGCGGGCCGACGGCCATGAGCGCCCGGACCGCCCTGGCGCTCGGCACGATCCACGGCGCGCGCTGCCTCGGGCGGGCCGACGAGATCGGGTCGCTCGAGCCGGGCAAGCGCGCCGACATCGCCCTCTGGCGGATCGACGACGCCGGGCAGGCCGGTCTCGCCGACCCGGTGGCGACCCTCGTGATGGGGCCGCCGCGCCAGGTGGAGACCCTCCTGGTCGAGGGGGCGCCCGTGGTGGAGCGCGGCGCCCTGCTCACCGCCGACCTGGACGAGATCGCCCGCGACGCGGCCGCGGCGAGCGCGCGCCTGCGGCTGTGAGCACCTCCGGCACCCGCGTCCTGCCGCTCGGCCGCATCGGCGAGAGCGTGCTCCGCAGCGACGGCCGCCCCAAGGTGCGCGGCGAGTTCGCCTACGCGTCCGACCTCGGCGCCGACCGGATGCTCTGGGGCGCCACGCTCCGCAGCCCGCATCCGAGCGCGCGCATCCGGGGCATCGACATCACCGAGGCCCTGACCCTGTCGGGCGTCCACGCCGTGCTCACCCACGCCGACGTCCCGGGTCGCAGGACCTACGGCATGGAGATCTCCGACCAGCCGGTGCTGGCGATCGACCGCGTGCGCTACGAGGGCGAGCCGGTGGCGATCGTCGCCGCCGACCACCCCGAGACGGCGCGGCGGGCGATCGACCGGATCGTCGTCGACTACCTGCCCGAGGATCCGCTGACCGACCCCGAGAGGGCGATCCTCCCGGGCGCGCCGGAGCTGCACCCGGGGGGCAACCTGCTGCGCCGCGTCACGATCCTGCACGGCGACCCCGGCGCGACGGCCGAGGTGGTGGTGCGCGGCGAGTACGCGGTCGGGATGCAGGACCAGGCCTTCCTCGGCCCCGAGGCCGCCCTCGCCGTCCCCGCCGAGGACGGCGGCATCGACCTGCACATCGCCACGCAGTGGCTGCACGTCGACCAGGGGCAGGTGGCCGCGTGCCTGGGGCTGCCGCCCGCCCTGACCCGCCTGCACCTGTCGGGCGTGGGGGGCGCCTTCGGAGGCCGCGAGGACCTCTCGATGCAGGTGCACGTGGCGATGCTCGCCCTCCACACCGGGCGCCCGGTGAAGATGGTCTACTCCCGCGAGGAGTCGTTCTACGGGCACGTGCACCGCCACCCCGCCCGGATGGAGTACGAGCACGGCGCCGACCGCGACGGGCGCCTCGTCTACGTGCGGGCACGCGTCGTGCTCGACGGGGGCGCCTACGCCTCGAGCAGTACGGCGGTCGTGGCCAACGCCGCGACCTTCGCGTGCGGGCCCTACGACGTCCCGAACGCCCGCATCGAGGCCGTGGTCGCCTACACCAACAACCCGCCCTGCGGAGCCATGCGGGGCTTCGGCGCCGTCCAGGTCGCCTTCGGGCACGAGTCGCAGATGGACCGCCTCGCGGCCGAGCTCGCCCTCGACCCGATCGAGATCCGCCTGCGCAACGCGCTCGCGACGGGGATGCGGCTGCCCACCGGGCAGCTCGTCGACGGGCCCGCCCCGGTGCGCGAGCTGCTGGAGGGGCTGCGCGACATGCCGCTGCCCCCCGACGTGGTGCCGGCCGACCCCCGCGAGTTCCCCGGCGGCGTGTCCAACAGCACCCACGGCGAGGGCACCCGCCGGGGGGTCGGCGTCGCGGTGGGCTTCAAGAACATCGCCTTCGCCGAGGGCTTCGACGACTACTCCACGGCGCGGGTGCGCATCTCCCGCGACGAGGAGGGGCCGCTGGTCGAGATCCACACGGCGGCGGCCGAGGTGGG
>JAEMRL010000468.1 GCA_016463385.1 Thermoleophilia bacterium | reverse complement strand
GGGCGGGCGCCTCGCCCGGCAACTCGTCGACCGGGGCGGTGACCTCGTCACCTGCGGCGGGGCCCTCGGCGGGCGGCGTCGCGGGCGCCGCGGCCACGGGCTCGGCCGGAGCCGGGGTCTCGGTGACCGGGGCGACCTCGCCCGGAGGCGTCGCGGGCTGCTCGGCGGCGGGCACGTCGGTGACGGCCGTCTGGCCTGCGGCGAGGGCGGGGACGAGGAGCGCCGCGGCACCGGCGATCGCGACGGCGACGAGCCATCTCGGGGCGATCGACCTCATGCTGGGGCGGCGGCTTCTCGTCATCGGAACGCCAGAATCACCAATCGTCGGACCCGTCCCGGATCCCCCGGAATCGCGCGCACCATACATCGGCCCCAGGACGCCGTGAAGAGGCCGGGAGCATTATCACTCTTTCGGGGGACGACAGGTTGTCGGCCCGGCGACGCGGGGCCCCGATCTATGACGGCTGGAGGCGCCGTTAGAGTCGTCTTCCGGTGCCTCTCGCGGCTCAACTCCACCTCCCCCTTCCGAGCCCGCAACCCGGCGCCGAGAGCGGCGATTCCATGCCCGACAGGCTGTGTGCGCTGCTCGTCCGCCGGGGCCGGCCGCTCGAGGTCGGGCACGTGGCCACGCAGCTGCTGCGCCTGCGTCGCTGCCCGGAGCGGTTGCAGCGGCGGCTGGTCGCCGAGATCGTCGACGGGGACGCCCGGCTGGCCTGGCTCGGCCGCGACCTGGTGGGGCTCGCGCCGCCCGACTGGTCGGGGGCGGCGCTCGCCTCGGCGACCTTCTGCGTGGTCGACCTGGAGACGACCGGCGGCTCGCCGGGGCACTCCAAGGTCACCGAGATCGGCGCGGTGCGGGTCCGGGCGCTCGGCATCGAGGAGCGCTTCAGCACCCTGGTGAACCCCGGCCGCCCGATCCCGCCGGTGGTCACCGAGCTCACCGGGATCGACGACCGGATGGTCGCCGACAGCCCCGACATCGCCACCGGGCTCGAGGGCTTCGTCGCCTTCGCCGGCCAGGACGTCCTGGTGGCGCACAACGCCCCCTTCGACCTGCGCTTCCTCAACTACGAGCGGCGACGGCTGGCGGGGCGCTACTTCACCCAGGCGTGGCTCGACACGCTCACGCTGGCGCGCCGGCTGCTCAACGGCCGCGTCGCGCGGCACGACCTGGGGACGCTCGCCGCGTGGGCCGACACATCGGTGCGGCCCTCGCACCGGGCGCTGCCCGACGCGGAGGCCACCGCCGAGCTGCTCGTCGTCCTGATCGGGATGCTCGCCGAGCGGGGCGTCGAGACCCTCCAGGGCGCGGTCGCGTTCGGGGGCATCGGCGGCGCGCGCCACTCGTTCAAGCTCGCGCTGGCCGAGGACCTGCCGGCCTGCCCGGGCGTCTATGTCATGCGCGACCGTGACGGGGCGCCCCTCTACGTCGGCAAGGCGGGGAACCTCCGCCGCCGCGTGCGGTCCTACTTCGGGCCCGGCGGCCGCCACAGCCGGCTGATCGGCCGCGCGCTCGAGCGCCTCGACAGCATCGATCACGAGACCTGCGGGTCGGAGTTCGCCGCCCTCCTGCGCGAGGACCAGCTGATCAAGGAGCTGCGGCCGCCGTGCAACCGGCGGGGCACCGGCGGCGCGGGCCAGTACCTCAAGCTCACCGCCGCCTCCCCGTCGCCGCGCCTGTACGTGGTGCCGGGCCTGCGCCCCGACGCCGGCACCTACTTCGGGCCGGTCCGCTCGCAACGGCTGGCGCGCGAGGCGGTCGCCTGCCTGCGGGCGCTCTACGCGATCGACGATCCCGACCCGGCCGTGCGGGCCGCGGAGGTCGCAGGGATGGCCGGGGTGCTCGAGGGTGACGCCGGCGCGCTCGGCGACCTCGGGCTCCGCCTCGGGCGGGCCGTGGCCGAGGGCACGGTGGCTCTCGATGCGGGTGAGGGTCCCGATGCGCCGCGCGCAGTGCTCGGGACGCTGGCCGCCCTGGCGCGGGCCCGCCGC
>JAEMRL010000467.1 GCA_016463385.1 Thermoleophilia bacterium | reverse complement strand
TCGCCGGGGTCAGTCCGGCGGGGCCTTCGTCTCGGCCAGCAGCACGCCCCACGGACCGCCGAGCGCGAAGTGGCGGCCGTCGGGCGACCACGCCGCCGCGCGCGCGCCGCGGACCCAGCGCGCCAGGGAGCCGTCGGAGATCCGGATGACCGCGATCACGTCGGAGCGGCCCTCGCGGCTGTGCACGGCGACCGTCTCCCCGTCGGGCGCGGTCGCCACGACCGGCAGCTCGTTCTCGTGCAGGCTCTCCGGCGACACCGGCGGGGGCAGCTCGGTGGTGGGGTCGTCGCCCGGGCGCTCCTCCGTGTGCAGCGACAGCGCCGGGACCGCCCAGGCGCGGACCACGAACGGGCTCACACCGCGCACCAGGACGCCGTCGGCGTCGAACGAGAGCGTGAAGGCCGGCTCGCGGGCCGCGGCGATCACGCGCATCGGCCCGAGGCCGGCGAGCGGCGATGCCGGGTCGAGGCCGGCGAGGTCGAGGTGGGTCTCCGGCGCGGGCGACAGCATCAGGCCCATCGGCGGCTGAGGCCGGCGGCGGCCGGGCCGCCCGGCCTGGGAGAAGACGGAGCTCACGACGCTCCACGGACCCGGGTCGTCCGCGAGTACGGCCGGTGCGGGCAGCGGACGTGTGCTCATGAGTCCTCCTCGAGTGGTTTCATCCAGGCGCATCCCCAGTCGCCGGCCACCAGCAGCGTGCCGGGCTCGGGCGCGGGTGCGATCAGGCGGGCGCCCTCGATCCGGCGCACCTGCGCGCCGTCGCGGGCGTCGGCCAGGCAGGCGACGGGATCGTCGCCGGCCGGGCTGCCGAGCGCCACCAGGGCGCCGTCGGCGGAGAGGGCGATGGATCCGGGGTCGGCGACCGGCGCCGCCCAGCGGGCGAGAGGCTCGGCGGAGCCGGGCTCCCAGACGCTGACCGATCCGTCGGCGTGGCGCGCCGCGACGCGGGGCGCGGCGGCCGCGGCGACCAGCTCGACGACGGGCGATCCATCGCCGGCCGCGATCCCGGGCGCCCCGACCGACGCGCCGACGGCGACCATCAGGTCGCCCGCGGCGGTGTAGCAGAGGGCGTCGGCCGGGCCCTCGTGCCGGGCGGCCGCACCCTCGGTGCCGATGTCGTGCTCCTCGACGCCCCCGTCGAGCGCGACGGCGATGCGGCGCCCGTCGGCGCGGATCGCGACGGGGCCGTCCCCGAGGTCGGCGGCGATGTCGCCGAGGCTCGGCAGCACCACCGCGCGCCAGCCGTCGGCCCCGTGGATCAGGCCGGGGTTGGCGGCGGCCGCGCCGATCCCGCGGTCGAGGCCGGGCGGACGGCGGTCGTGGACCACGTGCATCCGCGGCGCGCTCAGGCTGTAGGCCGCGCCCACGCCGGCCGCCAGCACCATCGCCCCGTCCGCCACGACGTCGGCCTGGCGCATGCCCGCCGGAGCCGCCGCCTGGACGCGCAGGGGCTCACCGGGGGTGGCCGACGCGTCGCCGGGCGGCACGAGCGGGGCGAAGCGCAGCCCGCGGGCACCCCTCTCGACGCGCGCGAAGGGCGGGACGGCCGCCGGATCGACCGGCAGCATGGGCGGGCCGCCGCGCCTCATCCCTTCTCCCGCGCCTCGGCGATCCGGTACGCCATCCGGCTCTGGAGCGAGTAGAGCTCGATGAAGCCGGGGGCGGCGCCCTGCGAGAACGACGCGTCCGCGTTGAACGTCGCGAGGCTGCGGTCGTAGATCGCGTTCGGCGACGAGCGGGTGACCGCGGTGGCGGTGCCCTTGTAGAGCCGCATCGTGATCCGGCCCTCGACCTTCTCGTTGACCTTGTCGATGAAGGCGTTCAGGTCGGCGAGGAGCGGCTCGTACCAGAGGCCCTCATAGGCGAGCTGCGCCCAGAGGGCGTCGAGGTTCGGCTTGAGGGCGTTCTCACGGCCGGTGCAGACCAGCTTCTCGAGCTCGCGGTGGGCGGTGAGGATCACCTCGGCGGCGGGCACCTCGTAGAGGTCGCGCACCTT
>JAEMRL010000466.1 GCA_016463385.1 Thermoleophilia bacterium | reverse complement strand
CGGCGCTCGCCCGGGAGCCGGAACTGGTCGGCCGGGGGGCGGCCACCCCGCGCGCGGACGGTGCGGCGGCGCCGGGGCCCTCGCACACTCCATCGTGGAAAGTCGCAGAGCCAGGGAGGCGCGGATGGGACGGCGACGCACGGATGCGATCAGGGTCGTGGTGGTGGCCGCGGCGGTGGGCGGGCTGGTGACGGCCCTCGCCCTCATCGGCCTCGGGGCGGCCGCCGGGGTCGAGCTGGCCCGGGTGGGTGGCGGCGCGACCGCGGCCGCCGATGTGCGGGCGATCTACCGCGACGCCTCACCGGCGGTGGTGGCGGTGTCGGCCGACGGGCGCACCGGGTCGGGCTTCCTGATCGACGGGGACGACCACGTGGTGACCAACGCCCATGTGGTCGGCGACGAGGACGAGGTGGTGGTGTCGCTCGGCGGGCGCCGCGTCGGGGCCCACGTCCGGGGCGTCGAGCCGTCGGTCGATCTCGCCGTGCTGGAGCTCGACGTGCCGGCCGGCGACGTGCGCCCGCTGGCGTTCGCCGAGTCGGCCGGGCTGAGGGTGGGCGACCCGGTCGTGGCGATCGGCGCGCCCTTCGGCCTGCAGGGCTCCCTGTCGAGCGGCATCGTCTCCGGGCTGCGGCGGCAGATCGACTCGCCCAACGGCTTCGCGATCACCGGCGTCATCCAGACCGACGCGGCCCTCAACCCCGGCAACTCCGGCGGGCCCGTGCTCGACCTCTCCGGGAGGGTGATCGGGGTCGCGACGCAGATCGCCACCGAGGGCGGCCGCAACGAGGGCATCGGCTTCGCCGTCCCCTCCGACGTCGTCCGCCGCACCGCCCTCGCCATCATCGACACCGGCCGTGCCGGCCTGCCCTACCTGGGCATCGTCGGCCAGGACGTGCCCGACGGGGTGCGCCTCGAGGGCGTCCTGTCGAGCGGCCCGGCCACCGGGATCCTGCGCCGCGAGGACGTCATCGTCAGCCTCGACGGGGCTCCCGTGGCGAGCAACGCGGGCCTCGCCGCGGAACTCGCCGGCCACGGCCCCGGCGACGTGGTGGAGGTGGGGGTGAGGCGCGGAGACCGCACCATCGAGCTCCGGGTCACCCTGATCCCGCGGCCGGCCGAGGGCCCCTGAGCCTCCGCCCGGGCCTCGCTCAGGGCGTGCCCGGTTCGAGCAGCCGCAGCAGGGCGTCGCACGCCCGGCTGACGGGCACCTCCACCCCGAGCCGCGCGCCCTCGGCCACGACCGCGCCCACCAGCGCCTCGCGCTCCAGGCGCCGCCCGGCCTCCAGGTCGAAGAGCGTGGAGGAGCCCCCGGCAGCCGGCAGGCGCCGGCGGGCGTCGGCGACGTAGTCCTCGGCGGCGCGCGGATCGACGGCCACCCCCGCGGCGCGCGCCACCGACACCACCTCGCGCCCGAGCGCCAGCATCAGCTCCACCGCCCGGGGCTCCGCCAGCACGGGGCCCACGCGGGCCCTGCCGAGCGCCGTGACGGTGTTGAGGGCGACGTTGGCGACCAGCTTCGTCCACAGCGCGGGCGCCGGATCGGCGTCGATCCGGGCGGGCACCCCGATGGCCTCGGCGAGGCCGGCGAGCGCGGCGCCCGCGCGGCCCGGGCCCCCGCCCGCCAGGAGGTCGCGCAGGCGGCCGGTCGAGGGGTCGCGGCTCGGCCGCCGCACCACGTGGTCCGGGGCGAGGCGCTGGCAGCCGAGGTACACGGCCACTCCGCCGATCGTCGCGCCGGGGAGCAGCCGTGCCAGGAGCGCCGGGTTCCCGACCCCGTTCTGCAGCGAGAGCACGATGGCGTCCGGCGCGAGGGCCGGCGCCAGGGCGCGCGCGGCGGCCTCGGTGTCGAATCCCTTCACGCAGACGACCGCCAGGCCGACCGGGGCGACCTCGCGCGGGTCGGCCACCGCGTGCAGGCGCACGGCGCGCGTCGCGCCGTCGTCGGTCAGCGTCAGCGGCCCGGCGCGAAGCGCCTCCAGCGTCCGGCCGCGGGCGAGCAC
>JAEMRL010000465.1 GCA_016463385.1 Thermoleophilia bacterium | reverse complement strand
CTTCGCGTCCCCCGAGTGGCCGCCGGCCATCTCCTTGAGGTCCGCGCCGGCGCAGAAGTCGCCGGCGGCCCCGGTCAGCACGAGCGCCCTGATGTCAGGGTTGGTGTCGGCCTCGATGAACGCATCGAGCATCCGCACGAGCATCTCGCCGTTGATCGCGTTCTTCCGCTCCGGACGGTTCAGCGTCACGATCAGCAGGTGGCCCTGCCGCTCGCGCAACTGCTCGAGGCACGCGCGAACGGTCAGCGCGGCGCCGTAGACGTTGGTGAGGACCATCTCCCGCCAGTGCTCGGGCGACTCGGCCAGGAAGCCGCGCTTCGCGCCGAAGCCGGCGTTCGCGAAGGCGACGTCCACCCCGCCGAAGGCCTCCACGGCGCGGGCGACCAGCGCCTGCTGCTGCTCCCACTCGGTCACGTCGCACTCCACGGCCAGCGCCCGCTCCGGGCCCCCGAGCTCGGAGGCGAGCTCCTCGAGGCGGTCGAGCGACCGGGCCGCCAGCACCACGCGATGCCCGGCGGCCGACAGGGCCCGGGCGGTCGCCGCCCCGATCCCGCTCGACGCCCCGGTGATCAGTACGACCCGGCCTGCTGTCACGATCTCAGCCCTCGATGCGGCGGGCGTAGGCCGTCGGGAACTCCGGGCGGAGCTTGACGGCCTGCGCGATGGCGGTGTCCCGAGAGCCGTATCTGCCCGAGAACACCACCCAGTAACCCGGGCGCAGGTCGGAGAAGTCCGACGAGAAGAGCACGCCCGCCGGATCGCCCCCGTCCGCGACCCGTCCCTTCGCCGAGCGGGCGTCCCGCTCGCTGCGCGTGGAGGCCAGGATCGCCGTCCAGGCGGTCGCGCCGAGGGGCCAGTCCGACGATCCGTCGGCCTCCTCCTCGGTCGTGGTCGGGATCGACTCCGTGGTGGTGGGTGCGACGGTCGTCGCCGGCGCCGTGGTGGGCACCGTGGTCGGACCCGTGACCGTGTCGAAGCCCGTCGTCGAGGGCAGGGTGCCGCTCGTCAGCCCCGGCGTCGTCGGCGTGGTGAAGCCCGGCGCGGTGGGGGTGGTGAACGAGGTGTCGGCCGGCAGCGACCCGGTCGTCGGCACCGAGGGCGGCGGGGTGGTCGGCAGGGTGCCCGTCGGCACGAGCGGGATCGTCGACGCGGTCGTGACCGTGCCGGTGCCCGCGGCCTCGTCGTCGTCGTTCATCACGGCGAACGCGAGCGCGCCCCCGCCGAGGCCGAGAACGATCATCCCGCCCGCGAGCAGCGCGGCCGTGCGGCCCCCGCGCCGCAGGCGCGGCGCGAGCGGGGTCGGTGAGCCGCACTCGAGGCAGTACGTCTGGTCGTGCTCCAGCTCGGCGCCGCACACGGCGCAGGCGGGGGGCGGGGGAGGCGCGTCCCCGTCCGGCGCCGGCTCGCCCGCTCCGCCGTCACCCGACGCGAACCAGCGATCGGCTCCCTCCCAGCCGGTCGGCCGCGACTCGCTCACGCCGGCCCCGGCGACGAGATCACGGCCGTCGGCTGGTCGTCGCCGCCGATCGGGGGCGGCACGACCTGCGTGCCGCACTGCCAGCAGAAGCGGGCCTCGGCGCGGAAGGGCGTGCGGCAGACCAGGCAGCAGCCGAACTCCGGGTCGGCCGGCACCGCGTTGCGTCGTTCGCGACGCTCGCGCTCGACCTCGCTCAGGCGGGCGTCGATGTCGCGCACGGTGTCGTCGATCTTCGCCACCTCGCCCGCCCGCAGGCGCATCACGCCATCGGGCAGCTGATCGCGGCGGTACAGCTCGAATGCGAGCCCGCCCAGGTGGTAGACGGCCTCCTCCCGCTTCGACAGCAGCCTGCGCCGGTCGCGCCGCAGGCGCCGCGGCCCCGAGGCGGACGGGATCACGCTGACGGCCTCGCCGGCCTCCCCGGTCTCCGGACCGGCCGGCCCATCGGCCGCATCGGCGTCCGCGGGCGCCGCGTCCTCCGGCGCCGGCTGGGCCCGGCGCAGGCCCCAGCGACGCGCCGGGCC
>JAEMRL010000464.1 GCA_016463385.1 Thermoleophilia bacterium | reverse complement strand
GTGCGAGATGCCCCTCGTGGAAGGCGCCCATGGTCGGCACCACGGCGATCCTGCGGCCCCCGGCCCGGAGCGCGGCGACCGCGCGGCGCAGCTCGGGCACCGTGCGGACCACGAGGGGGAGGGGAGGGGCGGACTCTGTTCGGGACGACGGCATGGGGAACCGCTTCGTTTCGTCGCCGGACATGCGGAGGGTGACCGCGGAGCGGACCATCCGTCCGGCGCCTCTGCTCCAACTCCCAGACGGGATGCCGGGCTGTGCGCGAACGACGTGGGGAGTGTAACTCCATGTATCAGGGCGCCACAAGCAGGCGGCGTTCCGGCCGACCACGGCGCTAGCCTGAGCGCATGTCCGACCGCGCCGCCCGGGTCGCCGAGCTCGAGGCCTACCACCGCGACGAGGTCGCGGTCTGCACCCGGTGCCCCCTCAGCGAGGGCCGCACCCAGGTCGTGGTGGGCAGCGGAGACCTGTCGGCCGACCTGATGTTCGTCGGCGAGGCGCCCGGCTATCACGAGGACGCCCAGGGCATCCCGTTCGTCGGCGCCTCCGGAAAGCTCCTCGGCACCCTCCTGGAGGGCATCGGCCTCACGCGCGACGACGTCTTCGTCGCCAACGTCCTCAAGTGCCGGCCGCCGGGCAACCGCGATCCCCAGCCCGCCGAGATCCGGGAGTGCGAGCCCCACCTCTTCCGGCAGGTGGCGCTGTTGCGGCCGCGCCTGATCTGCACGCTCGGCAACTTCGCGACCAAGCTGCTGTCGGGTCGACCGGACGGCATCTCCCGCGTCCACGGCCACGAGCTGCCCATCCGGATCGGCGGGCACGCGACGCTGCTCTATCCGCTGTACCACCCCGCGGCGGCGCTCTACACGCGCTCGATGCTGTCGACCCTCGAGGCCGACTTCGCGCGGATCCCCGGGCTTCTCGCCGGGGCCGCCCCGGACGGGGGACCGGCGCCTGCGCGCGCGGAGCCTCCCGCGCCGCCCGTGGCGGTCGCCCCGGCGGCCCCGGCCGACGCGACGGCCGGCCCTCCGCCCGGGCGCGTCGAATCCGACGAGCAGCTCGGGCTGTTCTGAGCCGGGAGCCGATCAGCTGGGAGAGCGACGGGCCCGAGAGCACCGCCGCGCTCGGCCGCGTGCTGGCGGGGATCCTTCGCCCCGGCGACCTCGTGCTGCTGCGCGGCGAGCTCGGCGCCGGCAAGACGACGCTCGTGCGCTCCGTGGCCCGGGCGCTCGGGGTGACCGGCCCGATCACGAGCCCGACCTTCACGGTCGCCCAGCGCTACCTGGGCGACGTGGAGGTGGCCCACGTCGATGCCTATCGCCTCGGCGGTCCGGACGACGAGGAGGCCGAGCTGCTGCGGGCGGCCGTCGGCGACGACGCGATCGCCTTCGTCGAGTGGCCCGACGCGATCCTCCCCGCGCTCCCGGAACCCCGCCTGGAGGTGGAACTGCGCCACGGGGGCGGCGATCGACGGCTGGTACTGTTGACGGCCCGGGGGGCCGATCTCGACGCCGACCTGGGCCGCCAGCTTGCTGACCTTCGCGCTCGACACCTCAACGGCGAGTCCGAGCCTGGCTCTCGTTCGGGATGAGAGCCCCATCGCGGAACTGCGCCTCGCCGCCGAGCCCGGATCCGGGCGTCGCGTGCTGGAGGGGTGCCACGGGCTCCTCACCGCCGCCGGCCTGCGCGTCTCCGATCTCGACGAGGTCGTGGTCGGCGTCGGCCCGGGCGGGTTCACCGGCCTGCGCATCGGCCTCGCCACGGCCCTCGGGCTCGGCCAGGCCCTCTCGGTGCCGGTGACCGGCGCGTCGTCGCTCGAGGCCCTCGCTCTCGGCATCGCCCGCGAGCGCCCCGAGGGCGCCCTGGTGGTGCCCGTCCAGGACGCGCGGCGCCGGGAGCTGTTCGCCGCGGTCTACCGCGCGGAGGCCGGCGGCCTGACGCAGGTACTCGGCCCGGTGGCGATCCCGGCCGCCGACCTCGCCGCGCATCTGGCGGCGATCGGCGAGCCCGCCTGGGT
>JAEMRL010000096.1 GCA_016463385.1 Thermoleophilia bacterium | reverse complement strand
TCGCGCGCCTCGCGCTCGTCCCAGTGCAGGGCCGGCACGAGGTCGGCGACGCTCGTGACGCCGCCGTCCACCGCGGGACAGACGGCCAGCAGGGGGCCGTCGGCGGTCTCGGCCAGGCAGCGCACCTCGGCGCCGCCGTCCGCCCCGGCCGCGGCGAACAGCGACAGCGGCAGGCCGCCCCGGGCGCCCAGGCCGCCGATCGTCTCGCGCCAGAGCCCCGGCTCGACCGTGGTGACGGTGAGGGCCGGCATCAGGCGACGCCCGTGACGGCGCGGACGATGTCGGAGCCCGGCAGCGAGTAGCCCACGACGGTCAGCGCGAGCAGGGCGACCGCGGCGACCGTCGCCAGCACCTGGATCTGCCGCGTGCCGCGACGGCTGCTCGGGCGGCGCCCCGAGGGCCGCCCGGCGAGGCCCTCGACCAGGACGTGGGCCATCCCGAGGAAGCCCAGGGCGAGCAACACGGCGGCCAGCGCGCTCATCCAGGCCGGCCCGCCTGCGAAGCCCCCCGCCAGGATCAGCAGCTCGCTGAGGAAGAGGGGCGAGGGCGGTAGCCCCGAGAGCGTGCCGAGGCTCACCCCGACCGCGCCGGCGAGACCCCGGTCGAGCGACGCCAGGCCCCGGGGGGGACGCCGCGCCGCCGAGGGCTGGTAGCGCAGCAACGGCACCGTGGCGTAGAAGCCGAGCGACTTGGCGAGTCCGTGGCCGAGCACGTGCAACAGCAGCCCCGCCGTGGCCAGCGGATGCTGGAACGCGATCGCCAGCGCGATCACGCCCATGTGCTCGAGGCTCGAATAGGCCAGCAGGCGCTTCCACGGCAGGGGGCGCCAGAGGAACGGGACGGCCACGGCCAGCGACACCAGGCCGAAGCCGCCGAACAGCATCCGCACCGCGTCCTCGCCGACCGCCGGCACCAGCGCCAGGGACAGGCGCCACGCGATCAGGGCGACCGCGGGGAGGAGCGCCGCCGACAGCAGGGCGCTCACGGGCGGCGGCGCCTCGCTGTGGGCGTCCGGAAGCCAGTTGTGCACGGGCGCCCACCCGGCCTTGGTGGCCAGGCCGGCGACGATCAGCACGAAGGCGGCGAGCGTGGCGTCGTGCTCGAGGGCGCCCGCCCGCGCCGCGAGCGCGTCCCAGTCGAGCACGGCCAGCGAGGCCTCGCCGGTCGCCGCGGTGACGTAGAGCACGACGATGCCGAACAGCGCGACGGTGAGGCCGAGGCTCGTCAGCACCAGGTACTTCCAGCCGGCCTCGAGCGCGCTGCGCTTGCCGCTGAAGGCCACCAGCAGGGCCGACGCGGCGGTCGTGGCCTCGATGAGGATCCACGCCACGCCCAGGTTGCGCGCCAGCGGCACCGCGACGAGCGTCGCCCAGAAGAGCAGGAAGGCGATCCAGTAGACCCGCCGCGATCCGAGGGCGCCGGCGCGCGAGCTGGGGTTGGTGCGCAGCCAGGCCGGCGAGACGGCCGCCGACGCCGCGCCGACGACCGACACGGTGAGAAGGAAGACCGCGCCCGGGGCGTCGACGAGCCACCACGACCCGGTGAGCGGCGCGTCCCCGGCCCGGATCAGAGCGAGCGCGCCGAGCAGCACGGCGGGCAGGGCCGCGACGGCCGAGCCCCAGCGCCCGATCCGGTCGGCGGCCGTCGCGGTGGTGCCGGCCGGCACGGCCAGCGCGACGGCGACGGGAGCCAGCGGCGCGATCAGCACCAGGACGGCGATCAGGTCATCCACGGGCGCCGCCCTGCATGACCGAGGAGTCGGTGGTGCCGAACGCGGCGAGGATGCGTCGCTGGAAGATCGCCGCGACGCCGATCAGCAGCACGAGATCGAACGCGATCCCGGCCTCGACGATCAGGGGCAGCGCCCCGCTGACCGACACGGCGGCGACGGCGATCCCGTTCTCGGCGATCAGGAAGGCCAGCACCGCGAAGAGGATCGGCCGGCGGACGAGGACCAGGGCGAGCGCGGTGGCGATCAGGGCCGTCGCGCCGCGCTCGGCGGCGACGCTCTCGAGGCCGTACTCGGGCACGAGCGCCACCATGACCAGCACCAGAACCACCGCCGCCCCGAGGCGGACCAGCAGCCCCGACTCGTCGGCGTGGGGCCGGGCCTCCCGGCTGCGCCGGATCGCGACGGCGACGATGGCGGTCACGAGGACGGCCTTCAGCATCAGCAGGCCCGCCGCCACGGCGAACTCGCCCGAGCGGCCGGGGGCCATCGCGAGCGCCCCGGCGCCCAGCAGCAGCGTCTGGGACGTCACCAGCACGGCGGCCACGGCGGGGCGCCGTGCGGCCACCGCGCCGAAGCCGGAGGCGACCAGCAGCCAGAGCAGGCCGGTGCTCATGCGCCCCCTCCCGCGGCCCAGCTCACCACGCCGAGCAGCGCCAGCGCCGTGCCGGCGAGGAGGATCGGCGGCACTCGCAGGAGGCGCATCTTGGCGTGCCACGTCTCGGTGACCCCGAGGGCCACGACCAGCACGATCACGCCGAGCGCCAGAGCCGCGAGGCCGCCGGCGAAGTCGGAGGGGTGCGGCAGGAAGAGCCCGGCCGCCAGCACCAGCACCACCCAGTGGCGCGCGGCGGCCGCCCACTGGAGCACCGCCAGGTCGCGCCCGGCGTACTCGAGCAGCGGCCCCTCGTGGATCATCGTCAGCTCGAGATGGGTGTCGGGGTTGTCGATCGGCTGGCGGCCGGTCTCGAGCACCACCACGAGGCCCATCGCGATCGCGCCGCACCAGTGGCCGGGCTCAGCCCAGACGTCCGGGCCGGCGCTCGCCGCCCACATCGCCCGCAGGTCGGTGGTGCCCGCGGGGATCGAGGCCACCAGCGCCACGGCCACCAGCAGCGCCTCGCCCACGGCGGCGAAGCCGAGGTCGCGCGAGGCGCCCATCATCCCGAACCCTCCGCCGGTGTCCCACGCCGACAGCGCCATCGCGACCCGCGCCAGTGCGAGCAACCCGATCACCACGAGCAGGTCGTGCCCCGCGGGCCAGCCCGTGCCGACGGCGGCCACGGGCACCACGAGCAGGCACAGCGCGAGGGCCGCGCCGACGGCGACGGGGGCGGCCCGGTAGACCGGCCCGGTCCCGATCGGATCGACCGCGCTGCGGCCCCAGAGACGGCGCAGCTCGCGATAGGGCTGCAGCGGCCCCGACCCGCGCCGGCCCTGCAGGCGCGCCTTGACGGTCTGGACGCCTCCGACCAGCAGGGGGGCGAGGGCCAGGCCGGCCAGCTGGACGGCGAGCGCGATCGCCTCACGACCGCTCACCCGAGCACCCCCGTCCGCGCGAGCAGCAGCAGCAGCACCACGAGCCCGACGAGGTAGCCCGCGTAGAGGCGCAGGCTGCCCGACTGGAGGCGCCGCGCCGCCCCCGCGCCGGCCAGCGCGACGCGCAGCACCGGTGCGTAGACGGCGCCGTCGATGAGATGGGGGACGGCACCCCGGTGGCGCACCTCGTCCGGGACGCCGCCGCGGGAGAGCACCTCCACCTCGCGCTCGGGGCGCAGCAGGCCCCACATCGACAGGCGGACCGGCTTGGTGAAGGCGGCCGACGTCCACGCCAGCGAGGGCTCGACCGCCTGGCCGCACGCCCAGACCGGCGCGGGCGCCGCGGTGCGCCGCCCCCGGAGCGCCAGGAGGGTCGCGGCCGCCACGGCGAGCGCCAGGGCGATGCCGAGCGTCGGCAGCGACGTCCCGGGGATGTCGATGCCCGCCCCCCGGGGCAGACCGCCGCCGCCGGGGGCGAGGTCGGCGAGGGCGGGCAGCAGCAGCCCGGGGGCGACGCCGAGCGCCAGGCACGCGGCACCGAGCGCGGCGAGCGGCGCCCACATGCCGCGCGGCGTCTCGACCGCCTCCGCGGCCCCCGGCACCCGCGGCGCGCCCAGCAGGGCGAGCCCGATCACCTTCACGAAGCAGATCGCCCCCAGCCCGACCGTCACCGCCAGCGCGGCGGCCGCCACGCCGCCGGCGAGCGCCAGGCCGACGGCGTCCTGGCGACCGAGGCCCAGCAGCGCCTGCAGCGTCGCCCACTCGGAGGCGAACCCGCTCAGCACGGGCAGCCCGGCGATGGCCAGGCAGCCGGTGAGGACGGCCGCGCCCGTCCACGGCATGCGCCGCAGCAGGCCGCCCATGCGGTCGAGGTCCCGGCCCGCGCCGGCGCGCTCGAGAGAGCCGGCGCCCAGGAAGAGCAGCGCCTTCACGACGGCGTGGTTGAGGCCGTGCAGCAGGGCGGCCGCCAGCGCGAGGGCGGCCCAGGCCGGCTCGCCGCGGTCGGCGAGGATCACGGCGGCGCCGAGGGCGAGCGTCACGATGCCGACGTTCTCGATGGTCGAGAAGGCCAGCAGGCGCTTGAGGTCGCGCTGGAAGAGGGCCTGGAGGATGCCCGAGAGCGCGGAGACGGCGCCGAGCGCCAGCACCGCGAATCCGACCCATGCGGCGGGCGAGCCGAGCCACTCCATCAGCAGGCGCACCATCCCGTAGAGCGCCACCTTCACCATCACGCCCGACATGACCGCCGAGATGCTGCTCGGCGCGAGGGGGTGGACGCGCGGCAGCCACGAGTGCAGCGGGACGAGCCCGGCCTTCGTGCCGAAGCCGATCAGCCCGGCGACGGCGACCAGCGTCTGGACCCCGGTCCCCGCCGACGCGAGGCCCGCCGGGTCGCCGAGCGCGCCGCGCTCGGCGAGCACGAGCACCGCCACCCAGACCCCCGCTCCCCCGATGTGCGTGATCGCCAGGTACTCGAACACGGCGCGACGCTCGTCGCCCCCGCCGTGCGCGCCCCCCGCGACCAGGATCGCCGCGGCCGGGACGAGCGTCATCAGCTCCCAGGCGCCGAGGATCAGGGTCGCGTCGCGCGCCGTCACCACCCCGATCAGCGCCAGGGGGAAGAGCCCCGTCAGCACGGCGAGCGCCCGCGGGTGCGCGGCCGCCACGAGGTAGACCGCCGCGTAGGCCGCGGCGGGAGCGGCCACCAGGGCGATCATCATCAGCATCAGCCCGGAGAGCGGGTCGACGCCGACCGCGGGCTCGAGCTCGCTCGTGAAGCCCGACCCGACCGAGCGGCCGTCCAGCAGGCAGACGCCGCCCGCCGTGCCGACAGCGATCAGGCCGGCTGCCTGGACCCGCAGGGAGAGCGCCACCGGGGCGCCGGGGACGAGCGCCACCACGGTCCCGAGCGCGAGCGCGCCGACGCCGGAGACGAGCAGGATGCCGAGGGCGCTCAGTTGCCGCTCACCCCGCCCCTGCGATTCATCCCGGCCCTCTTCCGTTGTCTTAGAACTTTTGAATATTATCTACTCAGCGTCTATTTGCGAGACTGACGACGCACCGCACCCGGTTCCGGCGAGGGGGATCTCATGACCGACGACGACGAGGCCTCCCGGCCGGCGCCCACCGCCGCCCAGCAGAAGCCGATCTACGCGGTCAAGGCGGAGTTCTTCCGCGTGCTCGGCCACCCCGCACGCGTGCGCATCCTCGAGCTCCTCCGCGACGGGGAGCGCAGCGTCGGAGAGCTCCAGTCCGAGCTGCACCTCGACTCCAGCGGCACCTCGCAGCACCTCGGCGTGCTGCGGCGCCTCGGCGTGCTGGAGAGCCGCAAGGAGGGGACGAGCGTCTTCTACCGGGTCCGCGACCCGCGGACGTTCCAGCTGCTCGAGGTCGCCCGCCAGATCCTGACCGCGTCCCTCGAGGCCACGCAGGCGCTGCTGACCGAGCTCTCGGCCCCCGCCGACGCCCCGCGCGGAGACGACCCGTCCGCATGAGGCGCATCGCGCCGCGCGCTCCGGGCGCCGCGGGCCGCGCCGTCGCCGTCTCGGTCGCCGTGGCCCTGGCGGTGTTCGGCAGCTTCCTGCTGCTGGTCACGCCCGAGTTCGCCGACCGACCCGGACTCCAGACGCTCTGGGTGGTCCTCTCCCTGGTCCTGCTGAAGCTGCCGCTGCTCGGGCTGGTGTGGTGGCTGATCACGCGTCGCCGCCGCACGCGCCTGCCCGCGTGGGACGCGGACCGCGCCGAGCGCCACCTCGACGCGCTCGCCGCCGAGGCCGACCGTGTCGCCGGCACCCCCGGCGCCGCCGCCCGGCTCGACGCCCTGAGTGCCGACGCCTGGCGTACCGCCGAGCGCGCCGACTCCTCGGTGACGCCCGCCGCGGTCGATCTCGCCCTCCGGCTCGACCGCCTGCGCAGGCGCGATCGGACCCCGGCCGGCCGGTCGCCAGAGCCCTCCGGGGAGAATCTTTCGAAGTAGATCCGACGTTCCGGGGTCCGGCGGGGTCTTACCCGTCGAGATGATCGACTGGTTCCCCTCCACCGCCTCCGCCGACCCCGCCCGGGACCTCTCCCGGTGGCAGGGGGCGGTCACCATGCGGCGGGTCGCGCGCTCGATCGACGACCGCCACCCGGCCACGGCGGGCCACTCCGAGCGCGTGGCCGAGCTCGCCGCCGACATCGCCCGGAGCCTCGGCTGGAGCCGCCGCTCGGTGGACCGGATGCGCGAGGCCGGGGGCATCCACGACATCGGCAAGGTCTGCGTGCCGGAGTCGATCCTGCTGACGCCCGGCCCGCTCAGCACGGACGAGTACGAGATCGTCAAGACGCACGCGGTGCTCGGCGGCGAGATCGCCTCGACCGTGTTCACGCGGCGTCAGGTCACCTGGATCCGCCACCACCACGAGCGCTGGGACGGCCACGGATACCCGGACCGCCTGGCCGGTGAGGAGATCCCCGACGGCGCGGCGATCCTCTCCCTGGCCGACGCGTGGGACGCGATGACCAGCCGCTCCTGGTCGCGGCCGGCCCTCACCCGGGCGCAGGCGCTCGAAGAATGCGATCGTGAGTCCGGACGGCAGTTCGCCCCCTGGGCGGTCGCGGCGCTCCGCACCGTGATCGAGGACCGCCCGCCGGTTCCGGCGCCGGTCTACGGCCGGCTCCGCCTGATCTCGGCGGCCTGACCGGACGGACGGGGCGAGGAGCGCATGCCCAGGCCGTTCGTACGGCCGTCCGAGGGGTTCTGCGCGAGGAGGTGATGGAGGCCCGGAGCTTTTCCGAGCTTCTGGCGAAGGTGCGCTCTCGCGGCCTTTCGCATGTGCGGTATAAGCGGACCCCGTCTCCCTCTTGGAGGTCCGAGAGCTGACCACTTCGGTCCCCGCCGGCACGCGTACCCCGGGCCTCCGGCCCGGACTCGGATCGATCGCGTTCCTGGGCGACACGGCCCTCGCCGAGCTCGTCTCCGGCGGGGACGAGCGCGCCTTCGAGGTGCTCTACGAGCGCCATCGCGCGGAGATCTTCCGCTACTGCTCGGCGCTCGTGCGCCACGCGCAGGACGCCGAGGAGGCCTTCCAGCTCACGATGGTCGCGGCCTACCGTGCGCTGTCGTCGGGACCGCGCCCCCGCATCGCCGTGCGGCCGTGGCTCTTCCGGATCGCGCACAACGAGTGCATCGACCTGGTGCGGGCGCGCCCCCAGGTGGAGGAGCTGACCGACCGCGACGACCCGGTGGCCGGCTCGGTCCACGAGCGCGTGGAGGTGCGCGAGCAGATCCGCGAGCTGCGCGCCG
The DNA here is from genome assembly GCA_016463385.1 of Thermoleophilia bacterium. GTDB lineage: Bacteria > Actinomycetota > Thermoleophilia > Miltoncostaeales > Miltoncostaeaceae > Miltoncostaea. The sequence goes on along the minus strand of JAEMRL010000096.1, from coordinate 456 downwards.
ACATCGCCTCCCTTCCGCTGCGCCAGCGCTCGGCCCTGGTGCTGCACGAGATGAGCGGGCTGTCGCACGCGGCCGTCGGCGAGGCGCTCGGCACCTCGGCCGCCGACGCGCGCCACCTGCTGCACGAGGCGCGGACCTCCCTCGCCGCCTTCGGGCTCGGGCGCGAGCTCGCCTGCCGCGACGTCCGCAGCCGGATCGCCGAGGGCGACCGGCGCACGCTGCGCGCGCGCACCATGAAGGCCCACCTGCGCGGGTGCGAGGGCTGTGCGGCCTTCGCCGAGGCGCAGGAGGAGCGCCGCCGCCGCTTCGGCGTCTTCTTCCCGGTGCTCCCGGCCATCGCGGCGGCCAAGATCCTCGAGGGGGTCCTCGGCGGCGGCACGGCCGCCACCGCCACGGCCGGTGTGCTCGGCGCGGGCGCCGGCGCCGGCTCGGGCGGTGCCCAGGGCGGCGGCGGAG
>JAEMRL010000095.1 GCA_016463385.1 Thermoleophilia bacterium | reverse complement strand
GATGGTGCTGGTGGCCGTGCTCGTCCAGGTAGCCGTGATGCCGTACCTGAACGTCGCCAACGGCATCCCCGACATCGTCGCGCCCACGATCGTGGTGATCGCCCTTCTGCGCGGCACGCTCGTCGGCGCCGTCTCCGGCTTCACCGCCGGCCTGCTGCTCGAGCTGACCGCGCCGGTCGGCACCCTCGGGGTGCTCGCCCTGCTCTATCTGGCGATCGGCACCTGGTGCGGCCAGTACTGCGAGCGCGAGGAGTCGTCGAGCCTGCTCGCCCCGCTGGCTCTCTCGGTGATCGCAGCCCTCGCCGTCCAGTTGGGCTACATGGTCTTCCAGCTGCTGCTCGGCCACCACATGCCGGCCTCCGAGTTCGTCGGCCGCGTGCTGCTGCCGACCGTCGCCCTCACCGCGCTGCTCAGCCCGCCGGTGCTGCTGGTCGCCCGGCGCCTGCTGGGGGCCCCGCGCGTGGTCGAGCCCTACGGTGTGGCCGCATGAGCACCACCTTCCCGCCGCGCCGCGGCCCGGGCCGCGGCTCCAACCGCCCCGCCGGCGGCTGGGCGCCCGCCCTCACGCCGCGGACCGCCGTGCGCATCGCCATCCTCGGCGGCATCGCCATGGGGCTGCTCGGTGTGCTGCTGATCCGGCTCTGGTTCCTCCAGGTGATCAACGCCGAGCAGTACGCCGAGCGTGCGGACGGCAACCGCCTGCGCACCGTCATCACCCAGCCGCCGCGCGGCAACATCCTCACCCGCGACGGCGTGCCGCTGGTCACCAACACCACCGGCGAGAACCTGGTCGCCCGCCCCCGTGAGCTGACCGGCGAGCGCCGCCGCCAGGTGCTGGCCAAGCTGGCCCCGAAGATCGGCCAGACGCTGCCCGCGCTGATGAAGAAGGTCGAGGCCGGCGACAACCAGCCGCTGCAGTCGGTCGTGCTCGCCCGCAACATCGATCCCGGGCTCTACCGCTACCTGGCCGAGCGCCGGCGCGACTTCCCGGGCATCTCCCTCGAGGAGACCTTCCTGCGCTCCTATCCGCAGGGGCAGCTCGCGGCCCACGTGCTCGGCTCCACCGGCCCGATCACCGCCGAGCAGATCAAGGATCTGCGCCGCCGCGGCTACGCCGGCGACGAGACCATCGGCGTCGATGGCGTCGAGCAGCAGTACGAGTCGGTGCTGCGGGGTACGCCCGGCCGCTCGGTGGTGGAGGTCGATGCCGCCGGAGAGCCCCAGGGCCGCGAGTACATCTCCTCTCGCAGCGCGGTTCCCGGCCGCGACGTGCGGCTGTCGATCGACAGCAAGACCCAGGTCGCGCTCGAGCAGGCGCTCGCCGAGGCCGCGCGCGTGACCGGCGCGGTCGGCGCGGCGGGCGTCGCCCTCGACCCGAAGACCGGCGAGGTGCTCGCGCTCGGCTCCTACCCGACCTTCTCGCCGCAGACCTTCGTGACCCGCAAGGACAAGGCGGTCTCCGCCCTCTTCAACGATCCCGACCGGCCGCTCAACGACCGCGCCATCGCCGGCGTCTATCCGGCCGGGTCGACCTTCAAGGCGATCACCGCGGCCGCCGCGCTGCGCTCGGGCATCATCACGCCCACCACCCCGCTGGAGTCGCCCTCGTCGATCGTGCTCTACAAGCAGCGCTTCCAGAACTTCGAGGAGAACTCGCACGGCGTCATCGATCTGCCCTACGCGCTGCGTGTCTCGAGCGACACCTACTTCTACCAGGTGGCCGACGACCTCTATAAGGCGCAGAGCGAGAAGAACGACGTCTACCCGCTGCAGGCCGAGGCCCGCCGCTTCGGCCTCGGCGACGAGACCGGCATCGACCTGCCCGGCGAGGTGCCCGCCAACGTGCCCGATCCGCCCTGGAAGAAGCGCGCCTACGCCGATCCGCAGTACACCGACTTCCAGCGCAGCTGGCTCGCGGGCGACACGATCCAGCTCGGCGTGGGGCAGGGCTTCCTCCAGGTGACCCCGCTCCAGATGGCGGTGGCCTACGGCGCCATCGCCAACGGCGGCACGCTCTACACGCCGACGGTCGGCATGGAGGTGCGCGACCCCAACGGCCGCGTGGTGCAGGAGCTCTCCAAGGGGCGGCCCACCCGGCCGCTCGGCGTCAGCCCGGCCGACCTCGAGGCCATCAAGCAGGGCCTCTACGACGCCGCCAACGCCGAGCTCGGCACGTCGACCAGCGTCTTCGGCGCCCTGCCCGACGAGGTGAAGGTGGCCGGCAAGACCGGCACGGCCGAGCCCGGCGACGGCGGGGAGGACCACTCCTGGTTCGTCGGCTACGCGCCCTTCGACGACCCGAGCATCGTCGTCTCGATCGTGATCGAGCGCGGCGGCACCGGCGCCAACGCCGCCGCCCCGGCGGTGTGCTCGACGATGGCGGCGAACCTCGACTTCGACCCCGACCTCTGCGGCGACCCGGTGGCGAGCCGATGACCACGACGATGGCCCCCTCGCGGCAGCGCTCGGGCGCGGCCGACCGCATCCGCTCGGCGGTCGTCGGCCTCGACTGGCTCCTGCTGCTGGGCGTGTCGGCCATCAGCCTCTACAGCATCTTCGTGGTGGGCCGCGCCACCGAGAACGACGCCGCCGGCCCGCGCTTCTACCTCGACCGGCAGATCATCTTCGTCGTCGTCGGAGCGGTGCTGATGGTGCTCGCCACCCGCCTCAACCTCGAGCGGCTGGCCCGCTGGTCGTGGGGCCTGTGGGGGAGCCTGCTCGGCGGCCTGGCCGTGGTCTTCCTGGTGGGTACCGCGATCAAGGGCTCCAACCGCTGGATCGACATCGGCCCGTTCAACCTGCAGCCCTCGGAGATGGGCAAGGTGGCGATCGCCATCGTGCTCGCCGGCATCGCGGTCGACCGCCTCGAGGACGTGGGCACGGCCCGCTTCACCCTGTTCCTCACGGCGGTCGCGGCGGTCCCGGCGGTCGTCGTGTTCCTGCAGCCCGACCTCGGCACCTCGCTGGTCTACGGCGCGGTGCTCGCCGCGATCCTCTTCCTGGTGGGCGTGCCCTGGTCGCACTTCGCCGTGGCCGGATCGATCATGGCGATCATGGTGCTGGCGGTGCTGTGGGTGCTTCCGAACGCGGGCGTGAAGGTGCTCCAGGACTACCAGGTGGAGCGCCTGACGGCGTTCATCGGCGCCGAGCGCGACACCAGCGACGCGGGCTACCAGCTCGATCAGAGCAAGACGGCGATCGGATCCGGCGGCGCCGTGGGCAAGGGCGCCGACGGCGCCACGCAGTCATCGGGCAACTTCATCCCCGAGCACCACACCGACTTCATCTTCGCCGTCAGCGGCGAGATGTTCGGGTTCGTGGGGGGAGCTCTGTTGATCCTGCTCTATGCCCTCGTGCTCTGGAGGGGCCTGCGGACGATGGCCCGCGCCTCCAGTCAGGTGGACATGCTGGTGGCCGGCGCGATCGTGGCGATGATCGGCTTCCAGGTCTTCGTTAACATCGGCATGACCGTGGGAATCATGCCGATCACCGGAATCCCGTTGCCGCTGATGAGCTATGGCGGCAGCCACACCCTCACGACGCTGATCGCGATCGGCCTGCTCCTGGGCATCCACCAGCGTCGCTCCGCCATCCCCGGGTAAGGGGCCGGTCATCGGAGCAATCGGCCTCGCCTCGCGCGGAGCGAAGGTGGTGCGTCCCTTCGCGGACGCGGTGCGCTCGATCGACGAGTCGGCCCAGGACGGCGGGCACATCGCCCTCCTGCCGGGCGACCCGGCGGCGACCGCGCAGCTGCGAGAGATGCTGCAGATCGCCGCGCCCGCGCCGAGCGAGGACGCCCTCGCCGTGATGGCGCTGACGCGCACCACCGAGCCGCACCCGGGCGTCGCGACGCTCGAGCGCCGCCGCCATTCGGGCGCCGGCGCCCTGGCCGTGCTGGTGGGCGACCCCGCCGAGCGCGCCGACCTCGAGAAGCGCGTCCTCGCGGGCAACCGGCTCGAGGTCTCCAACCTCGCCCACGTCGCCGCCCTCGACGAGGGTGGCCGCGACCTGGTCGCCGACGCGATCATCCGCGCCCTCGGCGACTCGGCCGTCGCCGCCGCGCGGCGCAACCCGGGCCTGCGGCCCGCCGTCGGCCGTCGCCTGGTGGGCGACGCCTCGCGGCAGTCGGCCGCCATCGGGGCCCTTCCGCTGCCGGGCGTGGACATGCCCGCGCTGGCGCTCATCCAGGTGCGCCTGGTCGCACAGCTTGCCGCACTCCACGACCGGCCCTTCGGGGCCGAGCGCGCCGTCGAGGCGCTCGCGATCGTGGGAGCGGGTTTCGGCTGGAGGGCGCTCGCTCGCAGCGCCACCGGCCTGGTTCCGGTGGCCGGGTGGGCCGTGCGTGGCACGGTCGCCTACGGCGCCACCCGGGCCGTCGGCGAGGCCGCGCTCGCGCGCCTGTCGGCGGGCCATGACCTGATCGAGGGCGCGCCGATCGACAAGGCGCGCCCCGTGATCGATCGCGTCGTCAGCCGCTTCCGCCGCTGATGGCTCATCCTGGAGGGAGATTCCTCTGAAAAAGCAGATCCTTGTGTCGGTCGACCGCGCCGAGACGCGCGTGGCCATCCTCGAGGACGGGCTCACGGCCGAGGCGTACATCGAACGCCGCGGCCACCGCTCCGTCGTGGGGCACGTGTGGAAGGGCCGCGTGGAGAACGTCCTCGCGGGCATGGAGGCCGCGTTCATCGAGATCGGCCTCGAGAAGAACGGGTTCCTCCACGTCGACGAGGTCGTCGCGATGGGGGTCCCCAAGCGCAAGCGCCAGATCGCCGAGCTGCTCAAGCGCGGCGACGAGGTGATGGTGCAGGCCACGAAGGACCCGATGGGCACCAAGGGCGTGCGCCTCACCATGCAGCTGTCGCTGGCCGGCCGCTTCGTGGTGTTCGTGCCCTACGGCGAGGGAGTGGGCGTCTCCAAGCGCCTCTCCGACGACGAGCGCACGCGCCTGCGCTCGATCTGCAACGCCCTTCCGCTCGAGAGCGGCGGCCTGATCGTGCGCACGGCCGCCTCGGGGGCCTCCGCCCGCGAGATCGCCCGCGACCTCGCCTTCCTCAAGCGCCTCTGGCAGGCCCTGCAGGAGCGCGGCGGGCAGATCAAGGCGCCGTCGCTCCTCTACTCCGAGGCCGACATCTCGCTGCGCATCATCCGTGACCTCCTGAACACGGACGTCGAGGAGGTGCTGGTCGACGACGAGGCCCAGTTCGACCGCATCCAGGGCTTCCTGCGGCGCACCTCGCCCGAGATGGCCGACCGCGTGCGCCACTGGACCGGCGACACGCCGCTGTTCGAGGCCCACGGGGCCGAGGCCACGATCCGCTCCACGATGGAGCGCCGTGCGCCGCTGCCGGGAGGCGGCTACCTGGTGATCGACGACACCGAGGCCATGACGGTCATCGACGTCAACTCGGGCCGCAACGTGGGCAAGGGCGGCAACCGCCTCGAGGACACGATCACCAAGACCAACCTCGAGGCCGCCACCGAGGTGGTGCGCCAGCTCCGCCTGCGCGACATCGGCGGCATCATCATCATCGACTTCATCGACATGGACGACGAGCGCAACCGCAAGGCGGTCAAGGCCGCCCTGCACGAGGCGCTCGCCAAGGACCGCACGCGCACCTTCGTCACCGAGATCTCGCAGCTCGGGCTGGTGGAGATGACCCGCCAGAACATCTCCGACGGGCCGCGGGAGATCATGACCGAGATCTGCCCGGTCTGCGCCGGAGTGGGCGTGGTGCCGAGCGACGAGACGCACGCGATCACCATCGAGCGCGAGCTGCGCACCGAGCTCACGGGAAGCCCGGCCGAGACCGTCTCTCTCACGGTCAACCCGCGCATCCACGACGTCATGTCCGACGAGGAGGGCGCGCGTCTGGCCGACCTCGAGACGGTGGTGGGCGCGAAGATCTCCCTGGAGCGCGACGGCTCCATCGGCCCCGAGGCCTTCCGCCTGCGGGCCGAGGGCGACCCGTCGATCGGCGCCAAGAAGAGCCCCGCCCCCTCGGGCGGCCGGGCCCCCTCCAACCGCCGCAGGGCCTCCAGCCGCTCCTCGTCGTAGTCATCCCGATCCGCCGGCCGCCTCCAGCGCGGCCGGCGGATCGGCGCCGGACTCAGGAGGGCGGAGCCAGCCGCCACTCCATCTGCTTGGCGTTCCTGCGCCGGCGCTCGACCCTGCCCTCGGCGGCGAGCGACTGGAGGCTCCGGCCGACGATGCTCGGCGTCAGGGGCATCCCGGTCGCCTCGGAGATCCGCCACGCCGGCAGATAGGCGCCGCGGTAGCGGGGGTGGCCGAGGACATCGAGGACGGCACGGCTCACGAGCGCCGAATGGTCGGTCGCGGTGCTCACGCCGGGCCCCGGAACCCCGCGCCCCGCGGGGGCGTGCGCTCTCGGCGGCGGGCCTCAGGCGACGGCGTCGTCGGCATCGCCTGCCTCCATGTGTCGTCCGATGCTCCGCTCGCCGAGCCGGAGTGCGGCCGTTCGCCCGCCCGGGGATCCGAGGTCCCGGGGGCCCGACGACTCGTAGGGTCCGCACAGGTGGCCGAGGGAGCAGATCTCGAGCATGCGCCAGACCTCCCCCCGGGGATGGCTCAAGGTCAGCGTTCCGCCCCACTGCGCGGCGCGCGTGCGCGCGCTCACGATCGCCCCGATGCTCCAGGCATCGATGAAGGCCAGCCGGCGCAGATCGAGGACGACGCCCCCGGGGCGTCCGCGCAGTGCGGCTTCGAGCGCGGCCACGAAGATCCGCGCGGTGGAGAGATCAAGCTCCCCGACCGGGCTGAGGCGCGTTCGCTCCGGACCGACCTCGAGTTCCACCAGGAGGCCCGGGCCGCACGTGTCCACGCCACTGGATCCGGCCATCCATCGCCCCTGCTCTCGCGTCCGACATGCTGGACGCCGCCGGGGTCCGGGGCAGCGCGATCGGCGAGCCCTCAGGCGCGCCTCGACCGATGCCGGGACGCTAGCAGGGCCGCCTGTCCGGGGCGAAGTGGTCCGTCCTCGGCGCAGCGCCCCCGGTGACGCAGAGGCGCCCGCATCCCGGACGGGCTGCTACCCGACCTGCGCCTTCATCCAGAGGAAGCCGTAGAGCTGGTGACCGACGACGCCCGAGACCCGCTGTGAGGTGATGTCGGAGCGGACGCTGTTGGCGAAGGGCGCCCACGGGGCGCGCTGGGCCACGGCCTTGTCGACCGCCTTCCAGGCGGCCGCGCGCGCGGCCGGCTCCCAGATGCCCGACGCGGTGTCGATCAGCGCGTCCACGCGGGCGTCGTCGAGCAGGGCGTAGTTCAGGTTGGCCCCGGTGCGGATCGCCGAGCCCGACAGCAGCAGGGGGAACCAGTCGGCCCCGTCGGGGAAGTCCTGCTGCCAGCGGGCGTAGCCGATCTGCGAGTCGGCGCCCGGGTCGGCGAGGGCGGCGAGCATCGTCGAGCGGTCCCACAGGCGCGGGCTCGCGCGCAGGCCGATCCGGTCGAGCGTGCGCTCCAGCAGGCGGGTGACGACCGGCGAGGGGTCGCCGGTCGCGCCCCACACGCTCACGGTGGCCCCCGTTGCGCCCGCGCGGGCCACCAGGGCCCGGGCCGCGGCCAGGTCGGGGCTGGGGGAGGGGTCCATCTTCGCCCGCCGCCCCGGCACCCCCGGGGGCAGCACCTGGGAGGTCGGCACGGCCTCGCCGCCGAAAGCCCGTGCCATGGCGGTCCGGTTGATGGCGATGTTCACCGCGCGGCGCACCCGGATGTCGTCGAAGGGCGGCCGGCGGGTGTTCATGAAGAAGTAGTAGGTCGCCCCCTCCACGTGCCGCCAGATCCGCCGCGAGGGGTCGCTGCGCGCGGCGCGCACCTGCGCGGGCGACGGACGCGCCTGGGCGTAGTCGGCGGTGCCGGCGGCCACGCGCGCCAGGGCGTCGTCGGAGCCGACGCCGAGGTCCACCCGGATCGCCGCCGGGCCGCCCGCGGGTCCCGCGCCCCCGGCGACGTAGCCCGGGTTGCGCACCAGGTCGATCGCCTCGCCGGGGCGGTAGGCCGC
>JAEMRL010000463.1 GCA_016463385.1 Thermoleophilia bacterium | reverse complement strand
TACCCGTTCCTGCGCGGCGCCATGTGCGTGATGGTCCGCGACCTGGTGGTCCACGCCGTGCTGGCCGACATGATGGCCGGGCGCCCCGCGGTCTACGCGACGTTCGCCAGCTACGACGAGGTGGCCCACCACTCGGGCCTCGAGCGTCACGACACCCTCGAGGCCCTGCGCAAGCTCGACCAGCAGTTCGGCCGCATCGAGCAGGCCCGCCGCTACGCCCCGCGCCCCTACGAGATCGTGGTGCTCTCCGACCACGGCCAGACCCAGGGCGCCACCTTCCGGCAGCGCAACGGCTACAGCCTCGACGACCTCGTACGCCGGTCGCTCAGCGCCACCGTCGCCCCGCTCGAGGCGGGCGAGGAGAACGACACCCTGGTGGGGCAGGCGATCGACGAGGCCACCGGCCGCGACGCGGACCGCGGAGGCCGCAAGCGGGTCGCCGACGACGAGGACGTCGTCGTGCTCGCCTCCGGCAACCTCGGCCTGGTCTACCTGATGGAGCGGGAGGGCCGGGTGACGCTGGAGGAGATCTCCGAGCGCCACCCCGATCTGCTCCCCGCCCTGCGCGCACACCCGCACATCGGGTTCGTGATGGTGCGCTCGGCCGCCCACGGGCCCGTCGTCCTCGGTCCCGACGGGCTGCGGCGCCTCGGCGACGGGGTGGTGGAGGGCGTCGATCCGCTGCGGGCCTTCCCCCCGGGGGCCGCGGCCCACCTGCGGCGCACCGACGGCTTCTCCAACGCGCCCGACCTCCTCATCAACAGCTTCTTCGACCCCGAGCTCGAGGAGGGGTGCGCGTTCGAGGAGCTGATCAGCTTCCACGGAGGGCTGGGAGGCCCGCAGACGCGCCCGTTCGTCCTCTACCCGGGGACCCTTCCCGCGCCCTCCGCGCCGCTCGTCGGCGCCGCGGCCGTCCACGAGCTGCTGGCGGGCTGGAGGCGCACCCTCCAGGGCTGACGCCCGTGGATCAGGCGGCGGGCCGCTCCGGGAGCGCGAGCGCCCCGCCGGGCGCGAGCACCGCCACGCTGACGTCCGGCGCCTCGGTGGCCGCGGCCCGGGCGAACCGCTCGCCCGGCCAGTCGAGGAAGCCCCGGCGCCCGGCCGGGATCCAGCGTGGGTAGAGGGTGCCCCAGTGGATCGGCACGGCCGCGCGCGGGGCGAGCAGCCGGAGGGCGCGGGCCGCGCCCCCGGGGTCGAGGTGGCCGGCGCCGATCGTCGGTCCCCAGCCCCACACCGGCAGCAGCGCGAGGTCCAGGCCCGGGGCGAGGTCGGCCATCCCGGGGAAGAGGTCGGTGTCGCCGGCGAAGTAGACGCGCCGGCTGCCCTCCACCAAGTAGCCGAGCGCCGGAACGCTGCGCCCCCGCCCCGGCGGGCGGCCGCCGGCGTGCAGCGCGGGGGTCGCGCGCACGACGACCTCGCCGAATGCGACCGACCCGCCGGGAGCGAGCTCGATCACCCGCCGGCCCCCCGCGCGCCGCAGCACCGGCGCCGCCCCGGCGGGGGCGACCAGCGGGACCGCCGGGTCGATCCGGCGCAGGGACGCGAGGTCGAGGTGGTCGTGATGCAGGTGCGAGACCAGGATCGCATCGAGGCCGTCCGCGATCCCCGGGGGCACCTCCCCGCGGCGCGCGAGCGGCCCGGCGCTGCGGCGCAGCAGCGGATCCGTGAGCAGGGTCGTCCCGTCGAGCTCGATGCGGACCGTCGCGTGGCCCGCCCAGATGATCCGCGCCATGGCCCCACTCCATCACGAACGCGGCCGGAGGGCCGGGCGGGGATCCCGCCCGGCCCTCCGCGGCTCACATGATCTCCATCACCTCGTACACCTCGACGGTGCCGCCGCCGGCGAGCACCGGGCAGCCCGCCGCCATCTCGGCCGCCGCCGCGAGGCTGTCGGCTGCGACGATCGAGTAGCCGCCGAGGCCGCTGCCCGCGCCGCCCGCCACGCCGCCGGCCGACACGGTGGACGAGGCGCCGAACGGGTTGCCGGGATCGAGCGCGGCGGCCCCGAGGCCTCCGAGCCACGAGCCCCAGGCGGCT
>JAEMRL010000094.1 GCA_016463385.1 Thermoleophilia bacterium | reverse complement strand
AGCTGGGCCACGATCAGGTTGGCGATCTGGTCGTCCACCGGCGTGCCGAGGAACACGATCCGCTCGTTGAGCAGTCGCGAGTAGATGTCGAACGATCGCTCGCCGCGCGAGGTCTGCTCGACGACCATGGGGATCAAAGGGCTCATGCGAGGGGCTCCGTTCCGGTGGTGCTGGTCATCGAGGGTCGCCGGGCGTCCACAGCTTCCCCGCCGCGGCCGGCTTCCCTTCCGTGTCGTCGGACGTGACGGCCTTGTCGGCGACCTTCTTGCGGTCGTCCTCGGGGGTCCAGAGGCGCTCGCGCGCCTCGGCCTGCGCCATGGGGATGGCGGTGACCCCGGCCGTGAGGAGATCGACGGCCTTGCGCAGGCGCATGTCCTGGCGCAGCGCGTCCCACCCGCCGTGCTCGCGCAGCTCGTGCATCAGGCGGTCCGGGGCGCGGCCGCTGGCCTCGGCGTCCTCGCGGACCTGCTGCTCCATCTCCTCGTCGGTGACCTCGATGGCCTCCGACTCGGCGACCGCCTCGACGACGAGCTCGCGCTTGACGGCCATCTCGGCGTCGGGGCGCAGCTCCTCGATGACCTGCTCGATGGTGCGGCCGGTGGCGGCGATGTAGTCCTCGAACGAGACGTTCTCGGGGAGCTGCTGCGCGGTCTGCTGGAGGATGCTGCCGATGCGCCGGTCGGTCATGACCTGCGGCACCTCGACGGTGGAGCGCTCGGAGACGGCGTCGATCACCATGCGGCGGAAGAGCTCGTCGGCGCGCTCGCTCGCGACCGCCTCGAGGCGGCTGGTGATGTCGGCGGTCAGCTCCTCGAGCGTGTCGAACTCGCTGACGGCGAGCGCGAGGTCGTCGTCGAGGGGCGGCAGCACCTTCTCCTGCACGCCCTTGAGGGTGACGGTGTACTCGATCGTCTTGCCCTGGAGCTCCGGGCGGCCGTCGGTGGCCGCGTAGCCGACGGGGAAGGTCACCGTCTCGCCCGCGGACATGCCGAGCAGGCGCTGGTCGAACTCGGGCAGCAGGCGGCCGCCGCCCAGCTCGACCGCGTAGTCGCGGGCGCTGGCCTGGCGGACGACCTTGCCGTTGAGCGTGCCGTCGAAGTCGATGATGACGAAGTCGCCCTTGCCGGCGGCGCGCTCGACCGGCACCAGCGTGGCCGCGCGCTCGCGCAGGGACTCGAGCTGGGCCTCGAGGGCCCCCTCGGGCAGCTCGACCTCGGCCTTGCCGATCTCGAGCCCCGACCAGTCGCCGAGGGTCGCCTTGGGGCGCACCTGGACGGTGGCGGTGAAGGTGAGGTCGCCCTCCTCGGGCACCGACTCGAGGTCGAGGTCGGGCTCGTCGATCGGGACGATGCCGGTCTCGGTCACGGCCTCCGAGTACCAGTCGCCGAGCGCGCCGCGGAGCATCTCCTGCACGACGGCGTCGTGGCCGACGCGCTGCACGATGACCTCGGCGGGCGCCTTGCCGGGTCGGAAGCCGGGGACCCGGACCTCCCGGCCCAGCCGGCGGATGGCCCGCTCCATGCGGCGCTGGACCTCGTCCTCCGGAACCGCCACGTCGAGGCGGACCTTGTTCTCTTCCAGCGGTGTGACTTCTGCGGTCAGCGTCATGTTCTCTCCCGCGTCACCGCGGTTGGATGTATGCGGGTGAGAGGACTCGAACCTCCACGGGTTGCCCCACTAGGACCTAAACCTAGCGCGTATACCGGTTTCGCCACACCCGCCCGATACCCGGCGCCCGAGGGGTGAACGATGGGATTCGAACCCACGACCGCCTGGACCACAACCAGGAGCTCTACCAGCTGAGCTACGTCCACCGCGTTGCAGACCGTTGGCCTGCCCGGCCAGCATAGCGTCTTTGCGCGGCTGCCCGGGGGGAGCGCCCGAGGCGTCGCCCGGACCCCTCGTCGATCCTTTGTCGGCGGTTAACCCCCCGCGCCGGGGCCGGCGGTACCGTCGCCGCGTGACCCGCTCGTCCGTCGCAGCCCTGTTGGTCACCGCCGCTCTCGTGGTCCACGGATGCGGCGGGGCAGGCGACCCCGGCGGTGACGCGGCCACCGGCCCGACCCCCCCGAGCGCCGAGCGGCCCGGCGCGGTCGATGGCGTGGTCGCGGTGGACGGCGGAGACCTCCATGTGCGGTGCGTCGGCTCCGGCGACGCCACGGTGGTGCTCATCGCCGGCTTCGGCGACGGCGGCGAGAACTGGGGCACGGTGGAGCCCCCCCTCGCGCGCTCCGCGCGGGTCTGCTCGTACGCGCGCTTCGGAACCGGCGCGAGCGATCCGGCGCCGGCGCCGCAGACGCACGAGTCGCACGCCCGGACCCTGAGGACCCTGCTCCGCTCGATCGGGGAGGCGGGTCCGTTCGCGCTCGTCGGGCATTCGCTCGGCGGCGCGGAGGCGGTGGTCTTCGCGTCGCTCTTCCGTTCGGAGGTGAGCGGGCTGATGCTGATCGATGCGAGCCCCGCGAACTGGATCGCCGCAGGGTGCTCGGTGCCCGACGACGGCACGGAGGCCGCGCGCGGCTTCGCCGGGATGTGCCGGTCGCTCACGGATCCCGCACTGAACCCGGAGCGACTCGACGGGCGGGCCGCCTCCGAGGGCGTCGCGGCCGTCACCTCGCTGGGCCGCCTCCCGATGACGGTCCTCACGACGACCGAGCGCCCGTTCCCGGGGATCGACCCGCGACAGCAGGCTCGTCTGGACCGGGTCTGGAACCGGGGCCAGGAACACTGGGCCTCCCTGTCTCCCATCTCCCGGCTGGTACGCGTGCCCGGCGCGGGCCACTACATCCACGTCGATCGCCCCGCCGTCGTCGTCGCGGAGCTCAGGCGCCTGACGGGATGAGAAGATCCGCCCCCTCCATCCACCCGCCATGGGAGGACCCGTGAAGGACAGCCTGGTGCCCGGCCTCGCCCATGAGTTGCGCTTCGTGGTCCCCGTGACCAAGACCGTGCCCCACCTCTATCCGGAGTCGCCGGAGTTCTCGGCCATGCCCGAGGTCTTCGCCACGGGCTTCATGGTGGGACTGGTGGAGTGGGCGTGCCTCGAGGCGATCGCCCCCCACCTGGAGGAGGGCGAGATGTCTCTCGGCACCCGGGTGGATCTCAGCCACGATGCGGCGACTCCGCCCGGCATGGAGGTCGTCGCCCGGGTGCGGCTGGAGGGCATCGACGGGCGCCGGCTGACGTTCTCGGCCGAAGCCGCCGACGCGCGCGACACGATCTGCCGGGGCACGCACGAGCGTTTCGTGGTCGACCGCGAGCGGTTCGTGGCCGGGGTGGGCCGCAAGGCCGGCTGACCTCCGCGCCGGGGGCGCTGGTAGGGTCGCGATCACTCTGGACCGGCGTATCTGCGGGGATTCGCCGGTTCTTACCATCGCCCCGCAACGGAGGTGCCCCCGTTGCCCAGAACCACTCGTCAGCCGCTCGCGGCCGCCCTCGGCGCGCTGCTGCTCGCCGTGGCGCTGTTCGCCGTCGCGGCCCCCTCGGCGCTGGGAGCGCCGGCGCCCTTCGCGCTTCGCTACTCGGCCAACGCCCCCGGCGACATCGCGGTCGTCGGCAACACCGTGCTGACCTGCCCGGCGACCGCCGGCGCCTGCGCGGGCGTGCAGGCCGGCGCCGTGGGGCAGAACAACAGCTTCGGCATGCGGTTCGTGGACGTGGACGCCGACCCGGCGACCTTCAACTCGAGCTCGGCGCAGCTCGACCTGCCGGCCGGGGCGACCGTGCTGTTCGCCGGGCTCTACTGGGGCGGCCGCACCGCGGCCGGCGGGGCCCCGGGCGCCGCAGGAGCGCCCAACACGGGCGCCATCGCCACGGTCGGCATGGCCGCGCCGGGCGGCGCGATCTCGCCGGTCGCCGGGGCGGTGGTCGGCACGACCACCGACAACGGGGCCAACTACCAGGCGTTCGCCGACGTCACGGCGCGCGTGCAGGCCGGCGGGGCCGGCAGCTACGCCGTGTCGAACGTGCAGGTCGGCCGGGGCACCAACACCTGGGGCGGCTGGTCGCTGGTGGTCGCCTACCGCGACCCGGCCGCGCCGCTGCGCAACCTGTCGGTGTTCGACGGCTACCAGTTCGTCAGCCGCACGAACCCGTCCGTCACGATCCCGGTGAGCGGCTTCCTCGCGCCCCCGAGCGGCCCCGTGCGGGCGCGGCTCGGCGTCGTGGCCTACGACGGCGACCGCGGCACACCCGGCTCGCAGTTCGTCGGCGACTCGATGACCCTCAACGGCACCACGGTCAGCGACGCGCTGAACCCGGCGAACGACGTGTTCAACAGCTCCATCACCCGCACCGGCACCCGCCTCACGGCCAAGGCGCCGGACTACGACAACCAGCTCGGCTTCGACGCGGACATCTTCTCGGTGGACGGCCTGGTGCCCAACAGCGCCACCTCGGCCTCGATCGCCCTCACCACCGGCGGCGAGAGCTACAACCCGGGCGTCGTCACCACGGCCTTCGACCTGTTCGCGCCCACGCTGGCCTCGCAGAAGACGGTCAGCGACCTCGACGGCGGCCAGGTGGAGCCCGGGGACGTCCTCGAGTACAGCGTCTCGCTCACCAACACCGGCCTCGACGCGGCGACGGCCGTGCGGCTCACCGACCCGATCCCCGCCGGCACCACCTACGAGCCGGGGTCGCTCGCGATCCTCAGCGGCCCGGGCGCCGGCCCCGCGACGGACCCGGCCGGCGACGACCTGGCCGAGGGCGGCCCGGGCGGCGTGGTCTTCCGCCTCGGCACCGGGGCGAGCGCGACCGCGGGCGGGCGCCTCGACGTGGGCGCCTCCACCTCGGTGCGCTTCCGCGTCCGCGTCGCCGCGAGCACACCGGCCGGCACGGTCATCCCGAATGCGGCGACCACCGGCTTCACGGGCGCCACCAGCGGCACGCCCTTCACCGACACCACCGCGCCGGTGAGCGTGACGGTGGTCGGCACCCCGGTGCTGTCGGCGGCCAAGACCGCGACGCTCGCGGTGGATGCCGACGGCAGCGGGGGAACGAGCGCCGGCGACACCCTGGCCTACTCGGTCGTGGTGACCAACTCGGGCAACCAGGCCTCCATCGACACGGTGCTGGCCGACTCGCTCGATCCGCTGACGCGGCTCGTCGTCGGATCGGTGACGACGACGCAGGGCACGGTCACGAGCGGCAACGCCGCGGGCCAGACGGCCCTGCGGGTGGAGCTCGGGACGCTGGCGCCGGGGGCCTCGGCCACCGTGGCGTTCCGCGCCCGGGTGATCGACCTGCCGCCCGGCACGACGCAGATCCGCAACCAGGCCGTGGTGAGCGCGACCGGCGTGCCGCCGGTCGCGACCGACGACCCGGTGACGGTGACGCCGGGCGACCCGACCACGGTCGCGGTGACCGACACGCCGACCGCGACCCGTCTCGGGATCGACCTGCGCGGGCCCGCCGTCTCGCGCGCCAACCGCCCGGTGACCTACTGCGCGACGGTCACCAACCGCGGCCGCGTCACGGCCCGCACCGTGACGACCCGGGTGCCGATCCCCGCGGGGACCACCCTCGTGTCGGTGCCCCGCGGCGCCCGGCTGAGCGGTGGCGCGCTCACGTGGACGACCCCGACGCTGGCGCGCGGCGCCCGGCGCACGGTCTGCTTCACGGTGAGGCTGCTCGGCGTCAACAACACGGTGCGCCGTCCGGTGGCCAGCGCGGTGGCGACCAACGCCGACCGGGTGAACGACGCGGTGCGGACCCGGCTGATCGCCCGGCCGCGGCGGTCAGGAGATGAGCGCCGCCGCGATCGTGATGGTGACGTTGCCGCGGATCGCGTTCGAGATCGGGCAGCCCTTCTCGGCCGTGTCGGCCAGCTCCTGGAAGCCCGCCTCGTCGAGCCCCGGCACCACGCCGCGCACCTCGAGCGTCGAGTCGGTCACCTCGAATCCCCCGCCGGGCTTCGGGTTCAGCGACACCACCGCGCTGACGTGGAGCCGCTCGGGCGGCGAGCCCGCGCGGCCGAGCGTGGCCGCGAGCGCCATCGAGTAGCAGGAGGCGTGGGCGGCGGCGAGCAGCTCCTCCGGGCTGGTGCGCCCGCCCGGGCGCTCGACCCGGGAGGCCCAGGTCACCGGCAGGGATGCGGCGTCACTCGAGGCCAGCCCGAGGGTGCCGGACCCCTCGGTGAGGGGACCCTCCCATGTGACCTCGGCGCGTCGGTCGGCGGTCGCCATCGTCGTTGACTCCTCAGGTCGTGTGAGCGCCCACCCTACGGGCGGTCAGGGCTCCACGACCACCTTGACCGCCTCGCCCGAGCGCGCCAGGCGGAACGCCTCGGCGACCTCGGCCAGCGGCAGGCGGTGCGACACGATCGCCTCCGCGTCGATGGCGCCCGCGGCGATCAGGGCGAGCGCGTCGCGGGTGTCGAGAGGGCCCGCCGAGTAGGTCGACTGGATGGTGACCTCGCGGAAGAAGACGGCTCCGAGGTCGAGGCCGACGATCGCCCCCGGCGCGGGCGGCGCGAACAGCTGCACCACGCCGGCCGGGCCGGCGAGGTGGAGGGCGCCGGCGATCGCGGCGGGCGCGTGGGTGCAGACGAAGACCTGGTGGGCGGGGCCGCCGAGCGCGGCCGCGACCGCCTCGGGGTCGTCGTCGTCGCGGACCACGGCGCCGGCCCCCTCGGCGAGCGCGCGCCGGTCCTCCCGCGGGTCGATCGCGACGACGCGCGCGGCGCCCGCCGCGAGGGCGGCGGCGATCTCCAGCAGGCCCATCGCCCCGGCGCCGACGACGACCACCCGCGAGCCCGGGCCGACCCCCGCCCAGCGCTGGCCGCGGATCACGCACCCGAGCGGCTCGATGAGGGTGGCGGCCGCGTCGGAGACGTGCTCAGGCACCTCGAGCACGTCGAGCCGGGCGTTCTCGGCCGGCACCCGGATCCGCTCGGCGAGCCCGCCGGGGTCGATGCGGCTGCTGCGGAAGGTCGCGCACAGCGTGTGGCGCCCGGCACGGCAGAGCGCGCAGGTCATGCAGGGGACGTGGTGGTGGACGAAGACGCGCGCGCCCACCGCCACGGTGGCCCCCGCGCCGGCCTCGACCACCTCCCCCACCGGCTCGTGGCCCAGGACCACCGGCGCCCGGGGGTCCTGGTACCACTGCATCAGGTCGCTTCCGCAGAGCCCGCAGGCCCGCACCCGGACCACCAGCTCGCCGGGCCCCGCGACCGGGTCGGGCCGCTCCTCGAGGACGATCCGGCCCGCGCCGTGGTACATCGCGACGATCACACGGCGAAGACTATGCCGCGAGCCGGTCCGCGATCGTCGCAACCCGCTCGCCGACGTAGCGGGCGGACGTGAGCTCGCCCTCGGTCGTGCCATCGACCGAGCTCGCGCCGTAGGGGTTGCCGCCGCCCTCGAAGACGCGGGGGTCGGTGTAGCCGGGGGCGGCGATGATCGCGCCCCAGTGGTGCATGGTGTTGTAGAGCGCGAGCAGGGTGGACTCCTGTCCGCCGTGGGCGTTCTGGCTGCTGGTGAAGCCGGCGGCCACCTTGTCGGCGAGCTTCCCCGCGCCCCAGAGCGGGCCGGTGGTGTCCATGAACTGCTTGAGCTGGGCCGAGACGTTCCCGAACCGGGTGGGCGTGCCGAAGATGTAGCCGTCGCACCACTCGAGGTCGTCGAGGCTCGCGACCGGATCGTCGTCCATCTCGGCGCGGTGGGCGGCCCAGTCGGCGTTCTGTGCGATGGCCTCCTCGGGCGCGGTCTCGACGACGTGGCGCAGGCGCACCTCGGCGCCGGCGGCCTCGGCCCCCTCGGCCACGGCGTGGGCGAGGCGGTGCACGTTGCCCGTCGAGCTGTAGTAGATGACGGCGATCCTGGCCATGCGTCGTCCTCCCTGGTGGGTTCTGGCGAGTGGGCCGGGGCGCTGCGCCGTCGTGCGAGGCGGGGCGGTCCGGCCGTGGCTAGGTTCTCCCCATCGCGGCGGACGGGGAAACGGTGATCCGATCGCCGCCGTCCGCCGTAGGCAGGTTCGTCCGTCATCAGATCCAGGGGGAGTCGATGAGCGCAGCTCCGGTGCTGCTGGTCCACGGTGCG